>CAMCJC010000007.1 GCA_945875065.1 uncultured Propionibacteriaceae bacterium
GGCTGTGATCGGGCTGGCTTCACTAGGCACCGGATATGTTCTTGGGTTGCTAGAGGATCAGGCACACCAGAAAGCGGTCGCAGCGTTCATGGCAGCCATGCAGTCGAACCCGATTAAGCCGGGCAAGGACTACGTCCAAGTCACCGATTCCGACCTGCTAATCCAGGTGAGTACCGGGAACTACATCGATCCACGCACCGGGTTCGTCGTCGATCCCGAGACGATGCTCGCCACGGACCCACAGGGCCGTTTAGTCGATGTGAGGCTCGGCTGGTTCTACGATCCCAAGACGGGCTACTACACCGACCCCGCGTCCGGGCTGGTCATCGACCCGACCACCCTAACGATCGTCGAGAAGGACAAGTGATGGCCTACACCCGTCTAACCGTTATCGGACCGTCACGCAAGGCCGACCTAGTGCTTCCCGACGACGAACCCGTCGGCTCGCTGCTCCCGCAACTCTTAACGATCCTCGGCGAACGTTTCCCCGGCGGCCAGGAGCTGGCACTCAGCACGCTGACAGGCCGCGCCCTCGACCTCGGGGCGCCGCTCGGCAAGCAGGAGATCCAGCACGGCTCGATCCTCCGTCTGACCGCCCTAGACGAGGCCCCCACCGCGCCCGAGGTCGCGGATGTGACTGACTCCATCGCCGCTACCCGCAGCGGCCTGCCCGACCTGTGGACCAGGCTGGCCGCCATCGTCGTGGGCGCGGTCACCACCGGCGTCCTCACGTTCATCGGGGCCGGGCTCATCGTCCCCAACCACGCCACGATGAACTTGCCGAACGGCAGGCTGCGATCGGAGTCGGGGCGGTCCTCGTCACCGCAGCCGCCCTACTAGCATCGCAAGGCCAGGCCGCCGCTGCGCACTTCGCCGCTGCCGGCCTTGGTGTGTTGCTGCCGGTGACCTGGTCGATGTCGCTGGCGCTGCCGTTGCGCCTTCTCGTGTTGAACCTCGCAGCGACGATCTGGCTCGTCGCCGGGGTCGTCATCGGCGGGGGGCTAAGACGTCGATCCGTCAGCGCCGGTGCCGTCATCGCCACCTTGGCTGCTGGCCTCCTGCTCTTGGCGTACCGGTTGGGCTGGCCGAACTACACCGTCGCCGTCATCACGGCTCTGATCGGTCTGGTCATCATCGGGCTGCTGCCCGGCGTCGCCCTCGCGCTATCTGGGCTGACCCGCTACGACGACCAGTCGGTCCAGGGCGAACGGCCTCAACTAACCGCCGTCGCGCAGGCAATCCTCGAGGGCTTTTCAACGTTGACCTGCACCGTTCTGGCCGTGGCGCTGCCGACGGGATTCGCGCTCGTCGACCTCGCGACGTCGAACGACCCCTGGGCGGTGCCTCTGGCGATCGTGAGTTCCCTCGCATTGCTGCTCCGCGCCCGCCTCATGCCGCTGATTCCGCAGCGGGTCGCACTGTTTCTGGCGGGCGGCGCCGCCCTGCTCGCCGTCCTGTTGACCTGGGCTCCGATCACGCCGGCCCACCGCATCGTCGCGTTGGCCACGGTCATCATGATGCTGCTGGCGACGTCGCTCGCCCGCCCCAACGAGGTCCTGTCAGCGCGCGGCCGTCGTCTGTGTCAACTCGCCGAGACCCTCCTGTTGGTGGCGACGGTGCCGCTGGCGCTCGGGTCGCTGGGCATCTACGCCGATCTGCTTGAGGTTTTCCGATGAGCTGGGCCTGGGCGCGAGCCGCCCGGAGCTCCCGCGCCGAGGAGCTGGAGGCCCTCGCCAGCGACATCCGCACGCCTCTACCGGTGCGACGTCGAATCGGGTTCGTCGCCGTAAAGGCCGGCTGTGGGGCGTCGACGGTGGTGAGCGAGGTTTCTCGCGGACTCGCGTCTCACCGCGCCGACAAACAGCTGGTGCTAACGGGCGCCGATCCATCCGACGACAGGCGTCGCTGGCCCGGCAAGCCACACACCGTCCGCCGTCTCCCAGCCGAGTTGTGGGATGATCCGCTCCTCCATTGGGAGCGGGCTTGCGACAAGGATCGGCTGAGCCACGACCTCACGCTCACCGACTGGGGCGCCACGCCGCTTGCACAGTTGAAAGGAATAGCCGAACACAGCCACTCCCTCTGCTTCGTTACGCCTGCCGACCGCAATCTCATCCAGGCGGCGCTCGACGTCGGCACTGAACTCACCAAGAGCCACCACATCAGGCTCGCAGTCGTCGATGTCGACGGGCTGGTCGGGCCGTCAATCCAAACCCTGGTCCGGGCGCTGCCGCTGCCTACCTACCTGCTGCGACACGACCGCCGCCTAGCTAAGGACCCCGACGCGACGCCTCAGTGGCGCGAACCGGACGCCCTTGCCTTGTACCAGCTCAGCGCGGCCCTAATCCACGACCTGACTCGACCCAGACCGGAGCGTGGCGCATGACCGAATCGAATCGTAGGCTCCATCGCCCGACGCGCACCACCCTGCCGCCCGAGCCGCCCGAGCCGTCCGAGATCACCCCGCCCCCGACGCTGACGTCGAACTCCACCGGAACGCCGTTCCAATACCTGCTTCCGGTGGTTGGGGCACTCAGTTCCGTGATCATGATGGTGGTGATGCGCAACGGGCAACCGCTGTTCATGCTCATAGCCGCCGTCGTCTTCTTGATCTCACTGGTCAACGGCCTTGGATTCGCGATCTCGACGCAGGGCCGCGAAGCCAAAAAGCTGCGGCTCCAGAGGGGCCGCTACCTCGACTACCTGGAGCAGCTTCGAGGCGATCTGCGGAGTCGCGGGGATAAAGCGCGGGCGGCCGCGCATCTGATCCATCCCGGGTCCAACGGCCTGCTCACCTTCGTGACCGACCCCGAGCGGGTGTGGGAGCGCCGCCGCAGCGACCCCGACCACCTCAGCGTGCGGCTTGGTACTGCGTCGATACCGTGGTTCCAGCTGACCGTTCCGGCCAGCGGTTCCCCCATCGAACCGGCCGACCCGATCCTCCTGCAGGAGGCGAACCTGCTAGCCAGCACGTATTCCCGGATCGATGGCATGCCCGCCACGGTCGACCTGCGGGAAGCGTCGGTCGTCGTGATCATCGGGGACCGTGAACGGACCGTGCCTCTCGCCCGAAGCTTGCTCCTCCAACTGGCCGCACATCAGCTGCCGGAGGATGTCGACCTAGCGCTCGCGTTCCCGCGCGACAACGCCTCTGACTGGCGCGGCTTCGACCTTCTGCCCCACGCCCACAACCCCGGGCTGTTCGACGGCCCGGTGCCGGCCAGACGAGTCGCGCCGTCGTTGGGCGACCTGTCCGAGATCCTGCGCCCCGAGTTGCTCGATCGATCCGCCGCCGCCACCGCGGCTCGGCGCCGCGGCACCGGAGCGGAACATCTGGCGCGCCTCGTCGTCGTCGCCGATGAGCACGGCTCGGCGGCGTCACGCCTCTATCACCCCGACCAAACCCTAAGCCTCAAGGACTTGGGGGTCACCGTCGTCCACCTCCTCGACGACCGCCTAGACGAGCCCGATGACGTCGATATCCGCATTGAGCTCGGCGACGATGGCACGCTCACCACCGAGGCCCGAGGCATCAAACCGGTTGCTTCGCGGTTCGCCCCGGAGGGAATAGTCGGCTGGCAGTTCGAGTCGACTGCGCGGGCGTTGGCGGCGATGCGGACGTTCAATGCTCTGCAGCAAGAGGTCGTCGAGGGGCAGCAGGCCGACATCTCCGAGATGCTCGACGTCGACCTCTCTCAACCCATCAACCCCGCCGAGCTGTGGCGGCCCCGCACGCCCGCCGACTTCCTGCGCGTCGCGTTCGGCATTGACGACGCGGGGCGCCTGGTGCACCTGGATCTCAAGGAGAGCGCCCAGCAGGGTATGGGGCCGCACGGCATCTGCATCGGTGCAACCGGGTCCGGCAAGTCCGAGATGCTGCGGACGCTGATCCTGTCGCTCGCGTCCGCGCATTCGCCCGAAGACCTTTCGATGATCCTCATCGATTACAAGGGCGGTGCCGCGTTCTCCCCGTTCCAGCCACTGCCCCACCTGGCCGGCCTCATCGACAACCTCGCCGACGACCCGCAACTCACAGTCCGGGCGAAGGCCTCGCTGCAAGGCGAGGTTGTGCGGAGACAGCAGCAACTCAAGGACGCCGGGTCGTCGCCGTCGATCACACACTACCGGGAGCTGCGTCGCACCCGTCCCGATCTGCCGCCGATGCCACATCTATTCGTCGTCATCGACGAGTTCGGCGAGTTACTCACCGCCGAACCCGAGTTCATCGATCTGTTCTTGCAGATCGGACGCATCGGCCGCTCCATCGGCGTCCACCTGCTGCTGTCCAGCCAGCGCATTGAAGGGGGCAAGCTGCGCGGCCTCGACACCTACCTGTCTTACCGGCTGGGCTTGCGGACGTTCAGCGAGGCGGAGTCGCAGACGGTCCTTGGATCTGGCGATGCCTTCCACCTGCCGCCGCAGCCGGGCTACGGGTATCTCAAGGTCGACACGTCCGTGTACCAGCGGTTCCGTTCCGGGTATGTGTCGGGACCGATGCCGCAGGGGGTTCGACGCGAGGTCGTCGAGCTCGGACCGCAGGTCCACGCGCTCCCTTTATATAACGGAATCGAGGTCGACCAACAGAACCCGGAAAAGCCGGTGCTGCATAGCGTCGACACCGGCCGGACCCTCGTCGACGAGGTCGTATCGGCCCTGCGGTCCGACGACCTCGCCGTCCCCCCAATCTGGCTGCCGCCACTGCCCGGCCTCCTCACCCTCGGCCAGGTCGTCGAGGAACAGGATCGCGACGACCCGCTGCGGGTCATCATCGGCCTCGAGGATGAGCCGTCGCAACAGCGGCAAAACCCGTGGGTTCTGGATCTCACGCACAGCGGCGGCCATGTCGCGGTGATCGGCGGCCCTCACACCGGCCGCACGACGTTTCTGCGGACGATAGCTGCATCATTGGCGCTCAGTTCGACGCCGCAGCAGGTCACGATCTATGGCCTCGACCTGGTTGGCGGCGGCCTTCGCCGCCTTGAGGGTTTCCCGCACGTCGGCGGCATCGCCGCCCGCGGCGACACCGACAAGATTCGTAGGCTGTTGGAGGAACTCGCCGGCATGCTCGCCACGCGTGAACGCGTGTTCAAGCAATATGGCATCGATTCAATGTCGCAGCTGCGTACCATGCACGCCCAAGCTCGCCTGCCGGAGCTGCCGAGCGCCGACATAGTGCTGCTGATCGACGGCTACGGCCTGCTTCGCAGTGACTTCGAGTCCCTCGATGAACAGTTCACCCGGATGATGTTGCAGGCCTCCAGCTATGGGCTGCATCTCGTCGTCGCGATGACCCGGTGGGGTGAGATGCGGATGGCGCACCAGAACCTGTTCGGAAACCGAATCGAGTTCCGTCTCAACGACCCGGCCGACTCGATCCTCGATCGCAAGCTCGCAACAACCATCCCGACCGACACGCCGGGTCGCGCGCTGACGGACCGGAAGACGTTGGCACAAGTCGCGCTGCCGACCCTGGAGCTCGGCGATGGGCAGGATGTAGGCGACGCCCTCGACGACCTGGTGCGGCAGGTAGCGGCCTCGTGGTCGGGGCCGATGGCCGCGCCGATTCGGCTCCTGCCGTCGTACATCGACCCGGCGACCCTGCCGAGCGTCGAAGAGGAACCGTGGGCGGTGCCGCTGGGGATCCGCCAGGACACGATGGATACGGCGCTATGGGAGTTCAGCGACTCCGACCAGCACCTGTTGATCCTAGGCGACGCGAAGTGCGGCAAGTCGACGGTGCTTCGGACCATCATCCGTGGCCTCGTCGAGCGCTTCACACCGGAGGAGCTGGCGATCGCCGTCGTGGACTCCCGCGGGCACGTCCCCGGAGTCGTCCCCGACGCCTACCTGGCGGCCCACGCGACATCGCAGCAGCAGGCGGGCGGGCTGGCGAAGTCGATCGCGGCCGAGTTGGCGCAGCGACCGGGGCGCTCCCCTGAGGAGCGTCGCACCAGCCCGAAGTTGGTCGTCGTCGTCGACGACTACGACATCATCGCGGCCGGTGGGGTCGAACCCCTCCAAGCGCTGGTCCAGTACCTGCCAGCGGCTCGCGACCTCGACCTTCACATGGTCGTGACCAGGCCGGTCGCGGGCGCAAGTCGCGCGATGTACAGCCCATTCCTGACCGCTGTGCGAGACACGGGCGGCGCGGTCCTGCTGATGTCGGGTGACCGGGGCGAGGGCCAAATCCTCCCCAGGATCACCCCGGAGCGTCTCCAACCGGGCCGAGGCCGCTATATCCGTCGAGGCGAATCGCCCTACATCGTCCAAGTGGCGGAGGTTCGCAAGCCTACCGATGACTGACCACAAGTCGATAATCGGTGCAACGCGTCACCCACTGCGTGAAAACGCCCGGCTCGAGACCGCGTGTGATGCGTTGCACCGTTCCGCCCCTACCCACTAAACCGACGCGCTACCTCCGGAAGCCGGTCGTCGAGCCAGGCACGGTGAGCGGGCAGAGCTGCCATGAGCTCGGAGGTCGCTGCCCAGGCATCGACGAGCTTGCCGGCCACCTCGGCGACGGTCGCCGTAGTTGCGTCGCGGGGCGCTCCAATCCGCTCAGCCAAACGTTCGAAGGACTGCGGCCCGACCTCGGCGAAGCGCCTCGACCTGCCAAGCTTGAGGCCTAGATCCTCTTCGCAACCGGGCTGGTAGGGGGCGGTCGATACCAGGTCATAGGCAGGAGAGATCACCGGGCGGCGCAGGTCGCGGTAGATCAGGGAGGTGTTCTTCAGATGCAGGTCGCCGTTGCCGATGGCGTAGCTGAAGAACAGGCGGCGCACGAACTCTAGGTACGAAGCGAGGTCGTGCTGGCGATAGACGAGCGCCGCGGCGGTCTCGAAGCTGCCCTTGTACTTGTCATCGGGGAAGAAACCACGCACCTGCGCCAGGTCCTCAACGTGGATTCGGCGATCGCCGTCCCGGTCGAAACGGCGAATCCCGTAGGCCCGTTCCTGTCCCCTCGGCCACGCCTGGTCCGGCAGGCCAGGCAGTTGATCGCGGTGCCAAGTGCGGATCTCGGGTACGGCGATGCCGCAGCGCTGCGCGAGGCTCATCATTGCGAACTCGTTATCAGGCACTTCCGGATACCCGGCGTCTGGCATCTTGACGATCCAATCACCGTCATGGTTCCCACCGGCGGGCAGTGTCAACCGATCCCCGTCCTGCAGCATCGAGAACTTCAGCGCCACCCCGGCCAGGCTGAAATGCAACGGACCCTCGGGGATACGTGACGGCGGCGGCACCACCTCACCAGGGCGCCAGGCCGGATCAGGATCGTCTTCGCACGGCTCGATCACGACCGCCCCGGGCAGCGACTCCCGCAGACGCAGCAGCAGCCGCAATTCGCGCTCCTCCTTGACCCGGGCATCCCGAGCCACCCACTCCCGAAGCTTCCCCTCGGGTAAGAGATTCGAGAACCACGGGGGTAGCCGAAGGGCCTGCGAGATTCGCTGCGTCGGAGCGTTCTCGAAGAACAACCCCAGTACGGGGCGATCAGGGTCATCCCAGTAGCCCTGCTGCCACTCCAGCCAGGTGTAATCACCCTGGGCAAACAGCCGCGCCACGAACCTGCCACTGAGCAAGACCTTGAAGGCCTCAATCACCACAGCATGCCGTCCTGGCGATCCTCGGAGTCATCATCCTCATCGAATACAAGGCTCGAAAGTGGAGGTCCATCATCAAAATCCCACGCAGTGCGCTCAGTCAGGAACTCATCGATGCAACGGCTCAACGCTTCTTCTCGTTGTTGGACAGCCACCTTGGGGTCATTCGACTCCCCCAACAGATGTGAAGAACGAACCTTCTCTCCCCATAGCTGCGGGGCCCTCACAAGCTCCGTTGGAATGCCAGGCATGAGAACGCGATTTCCAAGGGAGTTCCGCTGCTTCTCGTCCAGATCCTCACGCTGGTAGATCTGAGGACAGGCCGGGCTGGCTGTACTCCGACTCTCAATCGCCAAGGCGAGATCGGAAAGCATGAAGGACTCCCCGGTCTCCGGGGACAAGGCATCCTGAGCCCAAAGAGCGCACAACATGATACTCCCCGAGGCGCGATCAGCCTTGAACGACGCAACATCCGGCTTGAACTCCGGAAGTTCCGCCACCACATCCAGCAGTCCCTGAACCGATCGACTCTCGTCCTGGGGGTCGATCTTGAACGTGAACGCCCGCGAGGCCCCGGTAGCGCTGCCGCCCCCCAAACCTGGCCCAACCAGCGCCGCGCGCCAGTACCAGCGTACGAGCAGATCAAGATTCCGCTCTTCTGGCTCTGGGAAGTGTGCGAAGAATCGAGTGAGAACAGCGAACAGGTATCGATAGGCCAGGAACGTGAAGTGGGGAACACCAGCCCGCCACCGCAGGAACTCGACCACTCGTTCAATCGCCTCCAGGGTAGCCTTCTGGGCATCCTCCTGCTTCTCGTCGAGAAACTCGGATTGCCGACGTCTATCGGAATCAAACTCCAGATGGATATCACGGTAGATGTCTGGCCCTCGACGAGCCAGGAAAGCCTGGAGAATCGTGTCAGGGTTGACGTTGCCCCACTCGAGCCGCTCTCGGATCTCTTGCTGAATAGTCTCGAACGTAGTTGCTTCGGAAACATGTTCCCCCGGAGCAAACAACCCACGGAATGCCTCGGCGCGACTCAGGCGCTTGCCGGAGTTGTTCATGCGGTCGTAGATATCGCGCAACACAGCGTCTTCGGTCGAGGTCACCACATACGCAGGCACCTGAAACTCTCGCAGGCGCTGCGTGGCGGAGTTGATCTCCTCGATGGATTCCGCGTGCTGCGGATGCTCACTCACCCAGCGAAGCACCAGCCTAAGGTCGAACAGGACCGGCAACGGGATGACCTTCTCGGGGGAATCGCCTTTGGCGGCTGCCCGCACCCTGAAGGGCCGTTGGGACAGGTCATAGACGAGAGCGAACTCACCTTCTCGCCCAGCCCTGGGATCGAAGGCGTTGAGGAACGTCGTGATCCGCTGCTGCCCGTCAACGACGTAAAGCGCATCGGTACGCGCCTCCGTGACGATCTTCACATTGCCGAGCTTCACTTCTCCGGCTGGAGCCTCACGTTTCCACAACAGGAGGCTCCCGATAGGGAAACCACGAAGGACACTGTCGATGAGTTTGACCGCATCGGGCCTCTTCCAGCGGAGTCCGCGCTGGAAGTGTGGAACTCGTACCTGCCCTTCGCGGACAGATTCCACGAGCGTGGCGAGGGAAAAAGTCTGCGCACTCGGCTGCGCCAACAGGTCGGGGTTGTCTCGCACCGCGGTCACAAGGCCTCCTCTCCGCAGGCTGCTTGGATGCTATCACCCGCGTTACGGAAGATGTTGATCGACGATAATCGGTGCAACGCGTCACCCACTGCGGGAAAACGCCCAGCTCGAGGCCGCGTGTGATGCGTTGTACCAAACACGGTCGAGAACAGCAGAACGGGCCCAGTGGTACCGGGCCCGTTCTCTTTAGCTGGCTACCCTCAGCGAGCCTGCTCGATTCGCATGCTGACGCCGTCGCCGAGGTTTAGGACCGTGCCGATCGGGATGACCACCGACTGGCCGTCCTCCAACAGGTACGGCTCTTCGTCGGCGAGCTGGACCGTGGTGCCGTTGGTGGAGTCGAGGTCCGTGACCCGGACTTGGCGACCCATCGGCTCGACCAGCAGGTGGCTGCGGGAAATGTCGTTGCCGGGGCTCGGCACCCGCATCGACGTCGAGCCGGCGGGGCCCTTAGACGCGTCGGGCGCGCGCCCGATGACGACCGGGGAGGCCAGGTTCATGAAGTCGCCGGTGTTCGTCTGGATACCCGTGGCTACCATCGGGGCCGCGGACTCGCCGAAGTCGACCGGTCGGCGGTGGAAGCCGTAATCCTCCTCGCCCTGGTGCCCTACCGGCGCGGGCGACGACATCGGGATCGGCGTCGGGGCCGGCGGATCGTACGGGGCGGGAGACGACGCGGCCGCGGCCGGGGCGTCGTAAGACGGCTGATAGTGCGGGGACGACTGGTACTGAGGCGAGGACTGGTACTGCGGGGCATCGTACGCCGGGGCCGCCGGGGGTTCGTAGGCCGGTGCCGGCGGCTCGTAGGCCGGGGCGGCCGACTCGTACTGCGAAGCCGACGGCTGGTAACGCTCTGACGGTTCGTAGCGATCGAATGGCCGGTACGGCTCGGTGGCCGGTTGCTCTACGCGCTCGCTGAACGACGGCTCCTCGAGGCGCTCGATCGGCTCCGGGCGCGGCGGCTCAGAGACCGGCTGCAGCGGCTCGGCGACAACGACCGGGGCCTGCGAGACCGGTTCTGGCATCTTGTGCTCGGTGTCGGGAAACTGAATCAACTGCCCCGGATCGGTCGACAGGTGCAGAGCCGACGCCCCCACAGCGCCGACAACCAGTGGCAGATGCAGCACGCTCTCGTGGTCGACGGGCCCCATCTCGACGCGCATCCCGTGGATGCCACCGCCGAAGTGGCCCTCGTGCCAAGTCAGCGCCCCTTGTCCGTCGAGGACGTTCTCACCGGTGTTCGAGTCGACGACCGAGACACGGCCCCGCGCGAGGCCGTGCAGTTCCTCACGGTCCCACACGAACGCGGCGAAGTCCGGCATCTGATCCAGCGAGTAGCCGCGCAGCACGTCCATCAGGGCCTGCAGCGACCCCGCGGCCTGCATGTCGGTCCACAGCTGGTTCACGAGTGACGACATCTTCGGCGGCGCCGGCTGCATGACAGCCACGAGCCTCGCCCCTGCGAGCACGATCCACTGGCCGGGCGTGTAGGTCAGCCGCCAAGGGCCAATCGGTAGCGACATCAGATCTCCCATCGAGTGAATTCGTCCTCCAGCCTAGCCAACGTCAATGGAGGTTCGCGACGCCTGGGCCCGAATCCAAAGTATCGCCAGCCTGAAAAGACGACGTATCCGGCTTCCGTGCGGCCGCATGAAGTCCCCAGGCAGCGGGCGTTTCGACCCTTAGTTGGGCAGGCTGGCGGCCATCCGGCGCACACCTTCGGTGATCAGTTCTTTCGATGTCGCGAGGTTCACCCGGACGTGTTGCGACGCCTCCGGGGCGAAGTCCGCACCGAAGTTGAACCGCACGCGCCCAACCTCGTGGAAGTGCCGTCCCGGGTGCTCCAGCCCTAGTGGGGCGCAATCCAGCCACGCCAAGTATGTGCCCGCCATCGGCTGCCACGCGAGTTGCGGAAGGTGCCGAGAAAGCTCCGCCGCAAAATGTTTCTTGTGCTCCTCAACCTCAACCCGAAGTTGAGCCAGCCAATCGCGTCCGACGTTGAGTGCCGTCGCATTCGCCGCAACCCCGAAATACGAGGCGGACTCGTGAACGTACCCACTCAATCCGGTGACAACGTCCGTCGCCTCGGCGCCCGGGACGATCAGCGCGGCCTTGATAGCGGCGAGGTTGAACGCCTTCGACGCCGAAGTCACAATCAGTGCCCGCTCACCGCCCGGAACCTCCGTGATTGGGGTGTGCTTAGCCCCGCTAATCGGCGCGTGAATCTCATCGCTGATGACTACGACGCCGTGCCGGTTCGCCGCCTCCATCACCCGGGTCAGCTCCTTAGCGGTGTGGACAATGCCGTTCGGGTTGTGAGGGGAGCACAGCAGATAAGCGGCCGGCCGCTCACGCTCGAACGCGGTCTCGAGGGCGTCGAGGTCGAGACGACCCGCGGCGATCGGCACCTCGACCGTGCGTCGACCGGTCGCCGAGACCGTCTCCCTAAACGGCGGGTAGATCGGCGGGTTGATGACCACGGCGTCGCCCGGCTTCGTGACGGTCAACACCAGTTCGCGGAGACCCGTCATGGTGTCGCAGACGATCTCCATGCTCGCCGCATCGAGGCGCTGACCCCAAACATCGGCGGCGAACGCGGCATAGGCCTCCTGGTAGTCGGGCTGCTCGGGGTAGCCGGTGTCGCCGTCGACTAGCAGCTGCGTCAGCTTCTCGCGCAACTCGGGCACGAGGTGGACGTCCATCTCCGCGACGAACATCGGCAGCACATCCGGCTCCCACCTCGACCACTTGATGCTGCGGCGCTTGCGGAGTTCGGCCAGGGGAACGTCGAAGATGCGCATGCGCGAAAGTCTAGGGAGCGCCGCGCCGGTCGGTGGCGGATTTCCACAGCGTCGCGCATAATGTGTGCCGCATCGCAAGGCATTGATGGGGCCATCACCCCGGAGCTGCCGGAAGAACGGCGCAAGCTCACTAGAACCGGCCGCGAGCGAGAATCAAGCGGGACGCATCGCGTCCAAGGAGGGTGGTACCGCGGGCCCCAGCGCTCGTCCCTCCGGTCCAGCCAGCCGAACCGGAGGTGCCATGAGTTCCTATAACGCCGTGCCAGCAGCCGTCGACTTCCCCGCGCTCGAGCACGAGATCATCGAGCTGTGGGAACGCCAGGGCACGTTCGAGAAATCCATCGAGGCCTCACGCGGCGGCGACCCGTGGACGTTCTACGAGGGCCCGCCGACGGCGAACGGCATGCCCGGTACCCACCACATCGAGGCGCGCGTCTTCAAGGACCTGTTCCCCCGCTTCAAGACGATGCAGGGCCGGTTCGTCGCCCGCAAAGCCGGCTGGGACTGCCACGGACTGCCGGTCGAACTCGCCGTCGAGAAGGAGCTCGGTTTCTCCGGCAAGCCCGACATTGAGGCCTACGGTGTCGAACCCTTCAACGCGAAGTGCCGCGAGTCGGTGCTGCGGCACGTCGACGCGTTCGCCGACCTGACCCGCCGCATGGGCTACTGGGTCAACCTAGACGACGCCTACGTCACCATGACCCCCGAATACGTGCAGTCGGTGTGGTGGGCGCTCAAGCAGATCTTCGTAAAAGGCCTCCTCCAAGAGGACTACCGCGTCGCCCCGTACTGCCCGCGCTGCGGCACCACCCTCTCCGACCATGAGCTGGCACAGGGCTACGAGGACGTCACCGACCCGTCGGTCTACGTCCGCTTCCCCGTCGCCTCCGGGCCGCTGGCCGGCAAAGCCGACCTGCTGGTTTGGACGACGACGCCGTGGACCCTCGTCTCCAACACCGCCGTCGCGGTGCACCCCGAGGTGACTTACGTCGTCGCTTCGCACCCCGAGCAGGGGGCGCTGGTCGTCGCGGAGCCGCTGTTCGATTCGGTCCTCGGCGAGGGGTGGACTCGTGGCGCGACGTTCCTCGGCGCCGACATGGAGCGCTGGACCTACCAGCGGCCGTTCGAGCTCGTCGAGTTTCCCGCGCCCGCGCACCTGGTGGTCCTAGCCGACTACGTCACGATCTTTGACGGCACCGGCCTCGTCCATCAGGCACCCGCGTTCGGCGAGGACGACATGCTCGTCTGCCGCTCCTACGGCCTCCCGTTCATCAACCCGATCAACGCCAACGGCACCTTCGACGACGCCGTGAAGCTGGTTGGCGGCGTCTTCTTCAAGGATGCCGACGCGCTCCTCGTCGACGACCTCACCCAGCGCGGCCTGCTCTTCCGCAAGCTCGACTACCTCCACTCCTACCCGCACTGCTGGCGCTGCCACACCGCGCTCCTCTACTACGCGCAGCCCTCGTGGTACATCCGCACCACCCGCATCAAGGAGCAGTTGCTCGCGCAGAACGAGGCGACGACCTGGTATCCCGAGTCGATCAAACACGGCCGCTACGGCGACTGGCTGAACAACAACATCGACTGGGCCCTGTCGCGCAGCCGCTACTGGGGCACCCCGCTGCCGATCTGGCGCAACGTCGACGACCCGGCCGACCTGATCTGCGTCGGTTCCCTCGCCGAGCTCGGCGAGCTGACCGGGCGCGACCTTTCCGGCCTCGACCCGCACCGCCCGTTCATCGATGACGTCGAGATCGTCAAGGGAGGCGCCACCTACCGACGCGTCCCGGAGGTCATCGACGCGTGGTTCGACTCCGGGTCGATGCCGTTCGCGCAGTGGGGCTATCCGCACGCCCCCGGCTCGAAGGAACTCCTAAAGGCCAACTACCCCGCCGATTTCATCTGCGAGGCCATCGACCAGACCCGCGGCTGGTTCTACTCGCTGATGGCGATCGGGACGCTCGTGTTCGACGAGTCCAGCTACCGCAACGTCGTGTGCCTCGGCCACATCCTCGCTGAGGACGGCCGCAAGATGAGCAAGCACCTCGGCAACATCCTGGAGCCCATCCCGCTCATGGACCAGCACGGCGCCGACGCGGTCCGCTGGTTCATGGCCTGCTCCGGGTCGCCGTGGATGGCCCGCCGCGTCGGGCACTCGACGATCGCCGAGACCGTCCGGAAGGTGCTGCTGACCTACTGGAACACTGTCGCGTTCCAGTCGCTGTACGCGCGGGCCGCGAACTGGGCGCCCGGCGGCGATGCCCCCGAGGTCGCGGAGCGGCACGTCCAGGACCGCTGGCTCACCTCCGCGACCAACGAGCTCGTCCGCGACGTCACCGCCGCTCTCGAAGACTTCGACACCCAGCGTGCCGGCACCCTGCTGGCGAGCTTCGTCGACGACCTGTCCAACTGGTACGTGCGCCGTTCGCGTCGCCGCTTCTGGGCGGGCGACAACAGCGCCCTGACGACGCTGCACGAGACGTTGAACGTCATCACCCGCCTGATGGCTCCGATCATGCCGTTCGTCACCGAGCGCGTCTGGCAGGACCTGTTCATTCCCACCGACCCGGCCTCCCCCGAGTCGGTGCACCTGGCGACGTGGCCCGTCGCTGATGAGTCCCTCATCGACGCCAAGCTGTCGTCCGCGATGGCGGCGGCGCGCCGCGTCGTCGAGTTGGGACGGGCCGCGCGGGCCGAGTCGAAGATGAAGGTCCGACAGGTCCTGAGGCGGATGCTGGTTCCGACGGCGACGCTCGCGCAGCTGACCGAGCACCTCGTCGATGAGATCCGCGCCGAGCTGAACGTCCAGGAGATCGCCTCGTTCACCTCCGCCGGCGACCTCGTGGATCACTTGGCGAAGGGCAATTTCCGGGCGCTCGGGAAACGGTTCGGCAAGCGCACCCCGATCGTCGCGTCCGCGATCGCCGCCGCCGAGGCGGCGAAGCTCGCCGCCGACCTGGCGCGCGACGGCAAGGCCCTCGTCGACGTCGAGGGCGAGCAGATCGAGGTGGGCGTCGAGGAGGTCCTCCTCACCGAGCGGCCGCGCGAGGGTTGGAGCGTCGTCAACGAGCAGGGCGAGACCGTCGCGCTCGACCTCGAGCTAACCCCCGAGCTGATCCGCGCCGGCCTGGCCCGCGAGGTCATCCGCGTCGTGCAGGAGGCGCGCAAGTCATCCGGGCTGGACATCTCGGACCGCATCAAGCTGCGCGTCCAGGCCGACGGCGACCTCGCCACCGCGATCGCCGAGCACGCCAAGCTGATTGCCGACGAGGTGCTCGCGACGTCGCTGGAAAGCGGGGAGGTCGCGGAACCGACTGCTACCGAGCCGGATCTGAAGCTGCGGGTCCGGATCGAGCTGGCCTGATCACAGCCCCAGCTCGGCTTCCCGCTGCGGGCGGCCGAGCTGGGAAAGGCACTCGGAGAGCACCTTCATCACCTCGAGCGTGTCGCACAGCGGCATCGTCTCGGACTGCGTCGCACCCGCGCGGAGGCAGTCGTTGACCTCGACGATCTCGTGCACATACCCGCGCCCCATCGGCTTGGCCTCGATCACCCGTGGCAGCACGCCGGCGCGGTGGACGGAGATCGTCGTCGGGTGATGGAAGCGCGGCTGGATCTCGATCCAGCCCTTCGTCGCGTGGACCGTCAGGCGGCCGGCGCCGTGGACGTCGAAGCCGCACGTCAGGGCCGCAGTCGCGCCGCTGGCGTAGCCGATACTCATCGACGCCTGCGACTCGACGCCATTCGGTGCGTACCGGCCGACGCAGTGGACGGACCGCGACGTGCCTAGGAAAGCCTGCGCCAGCGAGACCAGGTAGACGCCGAGGTCGAGGACAGCGCCGCCGCCCAGCTCCGGCGACCACAGCCGGTCGGTCGGGTCGTAGTCGCGGTAGGCGCACAGGTCGCCCGAGACGCCCAGGACATCGCCGATCCGGCCCCACGCCACCACCTCGCGGGCGGCGGCGACGGCGGGCAGGAACCTAGTCCACATCGCCTCCATCACGAACACCCCCGCTTTCTCGGCCGCTGCCACGACCTCCTGCGCACCGGCGTAGGTCGCGGTGAAGGCCTTCTCGACGAGCACCGCCTTGCCCGCCGCGATCGCCGCGAGCGCGACGTCGCGGTGCTGCGGGTGTGTGTTGGCGACGTAGACGACGTCGATGTCGCTTTCGAGCAGCTCCCGGTACGAACCGAACGCCTGGCCCACCTTGTGTTCGGCGGCAAATGCCTCGGCCCGTCTCGCGTCGCGGGCCGCAACCCCGACCAGCTCCGCCCCGGGGACGAACCTGAAGTCCCCGGCGAACTGTCCAGCCATGCGTCCAGCACCAACGATTCCCCAGCGAACAGTCTCCATAAACCAAGGTTACTCGCGTAGGCGTCGGCCGAAGGGCCATCTGGGGCATAGGCCCAGACGTGTCGGACGCATGTAAGAATGCAATGCGATGTTGGAACAGATTTCAGGCAAGGCCGCACGACGGCTCATCCACCTCGGCGTGGCCGTCGCGGTGCTGCTGCAGCTCGGCGCGTCCGCGCTGGCCTGGCACGCCGCCGCCAGCTGGCACGACGTCCTCACGACGGTTGCCACCCTGATCTCCGGCCTGACGACGATCGGCCTAGCCAGCTGGGCGATGGCGGCTCAGATCAGCGAGACCACCGACGTGGCCGCCGATGAGCTGCGACGCCAGATCGAGAAACAGCGCACTGAGATGCTGGAGCAGACACGGCGCGAGAACATCCGGCAGGTCCACGACACCCTCCTTCACCTGTTCCAACAGATCGCGAGCGGCCGCGGGAAACTGACCCGCAAGGAGGTCAAAAAGCTGACGCACGCGTCGAGGGCCGGCATCGGCGACGGCGCCAACAAGGACCCCGACTCCTCGCCCCTGGTCGCGAGCTTGGAGCACAACCTCAGGCAGGCCCGTTGCCCGGTAAAGCTGAAGGTCCACGACCGGGGCGCTCTGCCTGGCCGTGTTACTCGGGTCATGTCAGAGGCGGCACGCGAGGCGGCCCGCAACGTCGCCCGCCACGTCCCCGGCGCCACCGCGCACGTGAAGGCGGTCTCGTCGCCGGAAGGCTGCACGATCGTCATCTCAGACTGGGGGCCCGGCTTCGACCCGCAGGAGGTTTCCCGGGCGCGCATGGGCATCCGGGACGGCATCCGCGGCCGTATGGCGGAGATCGGCGGGACCGCGGAGGTCGTCTCGGATGTCAGCGGTACACAGGTCACACTCACGTGGAAGCCGATCCCACACGCCGTCCGCTTCGGGCCGGTGGGCCGCCGCTACCTGTCGTTCACGCCGATCCCGGCGGTGGCGGCGTCGATGGTCAGCCTCGCGGTGTGCACGCCGGGGCTCCTGTCAGTGATTGGCTGGATCCTATTGGCCGTCACGGGCGCCCTGCTGCTGGTCATCAGCCGCATCCTGCAGCGCCGCGGCCTGCGCGTGCGGGAGGCGACCGTTGCCGTCGTGTGGGCCGTGCTCATGCTGATCGGGAACCACGTCGGGACTGCGTTCTCGCCAATCTGCCAGCTGTGGACCGTCCCAATAGTCGGTGCGCTGCTAGTGCTGGCGACGCCCGGCCGTGAGTGGCGCGCCGCCCTCGCCATGACGTCGGGGGTGCTCCTGACGGCGGCGCTCGGGTCGTTCGGGCTGCTCGGCGGGCCGCAGTCCCCACTGGGGCAGGGGTCGCTGATGCCGCTCCTCGTGTCGTCGTTCATCGCGATGGGGCTGGTCATGGTCATCTCAGTCCTCGCACAGCGCGCCCACAAGACCGAGAAGCAACGCACCGACGCGCTCGTCGCCGAGGAGCTACACGTCGCCCGCGTGCGTGAGCAACAGCGATGGCTCGCCGAGCTAGAGCGGATTTGCGGGCCGCTGTTCTCGCGCCTCCACACCGGCGCCGCCGACCCCGAAGACCTCCAGGTCCGCTCAGAGGCGCGTCACGTCGAGTCGCAGCTCCGCGACGCCCTCCGCATGTGGCCGGATGGCATGAAGCTCGCGTCGGCACTGGACAGGCTGCGTCGATCCGGCTGGGGATGCATGCTCGACATCGAACAAATCGAGTCGGAGGAGGCCATCCGGTTGGCCGACACACTCGGCCGCCTCGAAGGTCCAGAAGATGGACAACACCTAACAATCACGCGCCGACAGGGGGTTTTGATGGCGACGGTGGCTGAACCGGGACTAACGGAAAGCCAGCGAGCCTTGCTCATAGGTGCCAGAATCTTGCTTACTGATCCAGATTTCACCCAGTTTGTCTGTGAGGAGGAGCGGCCGTGACGATTCGAGTGGCTGTTCTCGACGACCACGAGTTCATCTGCCGCGCCGTAACGGCGCTAGGCAACGACCACCCGGAGCTGGACGTGGAGTACTCCAGCACCGAACCAACTACCTTTGAGGAATGGTGCCTCGCGAACCGGCCGGACGTCGCGATGGTCGACTTGATGCTCCACGGCGAACTAGCCGGGCATCGCACGATTGCCCGTCTTAGCGCCGAGGGCATCTCCTGCTTGGCGTTCACCGCCGACCACCGGCGCGTCCCGATCAGCTTGGCCATGCAGGCCGGTGCCCGCGGGCTCGCGCTGAAGGATGAGTCACCGGATAAGCACTTCGAGACGCTCGTCGAGATTCACGAGACTGGCTGGTCGCCGTCGTCGGCGATGGCTGCGGCGCTGATCGAGGAGGCCGGCGACCTCCCGGCTCTGTCCGCGCACGAGTTGCGCTGCCTGCGCCTCGCGTCCGAGGGCGTCCCGATCAAGGCGATCGGCCGCCAGTTCGAGCCGGCGATCTCGCTCAGCACCGTCAAGACGTACCTGGCCCGGGCCTACGAGAAGTACAACGCCGTCGGCCGCCCCGTCGGCAATACCACGGCCGCCGCCACACAGACGTGGGAGGACGGCTGGTTCGACCTCAACGGCGAGTCCCGCTCCAGGTCGTAGACAAGCGACGCACCGGCCGCGCCCTTCTGGTCTTTCAGGGGCGCGGCCGCGGTTTAACCGGCCCAGGTCGTGACCGGACGCGAGCACCGTCGCACGACTCCGGTACCCTTCCTCCTGGTTGCAAGGAGGGATTGTGGGACGCATCGTCCAAAAGTTCGGCGGGTCGTCGGTCGCCGACGCGGAATCGATCAAGCGGGTCGCGCGCCGCATCGCTCGCACGCGGGCTGACGGGCACGAGATCATCATCGTCATCTCCGCGATGGGTGACACCACCGACGAGTTGATGGACCTGGCGCTGAAGGTGAGCCCACGGCCGCAGTCACGAGAACTGGACATGCTGCTGACCACCGGCGAGCGACAGTCGGCCGCCCTGCTGGCGATGGCGCTCGCGGACCTCGGCGTCGACGCCGTTAGCTACACCGGGTCGCAGGCGGGCATCCTCACCACCCCAACCCACGGCAACGCCCGCATTATCGACATCACGCCCGGCCGCGTCGTCCGCTCCCTGGATGAGGGCAGCGTCGTCATCGTCGCCGGGTTCCAGGGGGTCGCGCAGTCGACGAAGGACGTCACGACCCTCGGGCGCGGTGCCTCCGATACCACGGCCGTCGCGCTGGCCGCCGCGCTCGGCGCGGACCACTGCGAGATTTACACCGATGTCGACGGCGTCTACACCGCCGACCCGCGGATCGTTCCGAGCGCGCGTCGCATCGCGAAGATCGGCTACGGGGAGATGATGGAACTCGCGGCGGCGGGGGCCAAGGTTTTGCACCTTCGGTGTGTGGAATACGCGAGGCGGGAGAAAGTACGCGTCCACGTCCGCTCCTCGTTCAGCGACAAACCCGGCACCTGGGTCGTACCGCAGGAAGAACTCACAAAGGAAGCCACCATGGAAGAGGCCATCATCACCGGTGTCGCGCAGGACCGCGGCGACGCGAAGATCACGATCATCGGCGTCCCCGATCAGGTCGGCGAGGCGGCCGCGATCTTCCAGGCGATCTCCGAGGCCGGCATCAATATCGACATGATCGTGCAGAACGTGTCGCGGCTATCCGATGTCAGCACCGACATCTCCTTCACCTTGCCGATGGACGACGGCCAGCGCGCCCTTGAGGCGCTGGAGGCAATCCGGTCACAGATCGGGTTCAAGGAGATCCTGTATGACGACCAGATCGGCAAGATCTCGATCGTCGGCGTCGGCATGCGTTCGCATCCGGGTGTCACGGCGACGTTCTTCAAGGCGCTCGCGGAACAGGACGTCAACCTGCAGATGATCTCCACCTCGGAGATCCGCATCTCGGTGGTCGTCGGCTCCGACGATGTCGACCGGGCCGGCAGGGCGGCCCACGCGGCCGTCGGCCTAGACGCCGACGACCCCGCCCTCGTCTACGCCGGCCCCGGCCGGTGATAGGCGTCGGGCCCGGGGCTCCCGGGCCCGCACGGCTGCCCTAGCGGCGACGCCCCGTGCCGAACAGGCCTCGGATGATTTCGCGAGTGGCGGTGCGGACCGCCTGCATCAGGCCGCGACGCGCGACCTGACCGACCGCCTTGCCCGCCTCCCGGGCGACCGACGTTCCCAGGCTCGCCTCCGAGCGAGTGCTCCGTGTCGTCGGCTTGGAGTCCTTAGCCGCTGCCGCCTCGGCCTGCTCAGCCTCGGCCGCCTTGGCGCCTTCTTCCAGCTTGCGGGTGAGCATCTCGTAGGCGGAGTCGCGGTCGACGGCAGTGCCGTAGCGCGGCATCAGTGGCGACGCGGTCACCGCCACCTGGAGCTGCTCGGTCGGCGTCGGGTCCATCAGGGTCTCCGGCGCCCACAGGCGGGTCCACGCGACCGGCGTAGGTGCCCCCTTCGGGTTCATCACCGTGATAATCGCCTCGCCGATGCCGAGGCTCTGCAGGACCTCCTCAAGGTCGTAGCCGGACTTCGGGTACGTCGAGACGGTCTGTTTGAGGGCCTTGGCATCGTTCGGGGTGTGCGCGCGGAGCTGGTGCTGCACCCGCGAGCCGAGCTGCGCCAGCACGTCCTCGGGCACGTCCTTCGGCGTTTGTGTGACGAAGAAGACGCCGACGCCCTTGGAGCGGA
>CAMCJC010000008.1 GCA_945875065.1 uncultured Propionibacteriaceae bacterium
CCCTGGCACCCGGTGAGGTTCACAGCACGAGCAAACCTCGCTCGTCGTAGACCGAGTGCGCGGGCGCGGCGTTGCTGTTACGAATGGCCCGGTCTAGAGCCATGATGAGGGCGACGACGCCGTCGATTTTCTCGGTGGACTTTTGCTTGTCGGGTTTGATGTTGCCGGCAGGGTCGGTGCGGATGTGAATGTTGTCGACCATCCACGCGAGCACCTTGTTCCCACCATGCTGGATCCGTCCTTCCAGGGCGAGCTTCATCAGCTCCTTGCTCGGTGGGCTCATGTCTTTGAAGCCTTGCCCGAAGGGCACCACGGTGAAGCCCAGAGCATCGAGGTTCTGGCTCATCTGCACTGCGCCCCAACGGTCGTAGGCGATCTCCCGAATGTCGTAGCGGGTGCCGAGTTCCTCGATAAAGGCTTCGATGGCTGCGTAGTGGACGACGTTGCCTTCGGTGGTGTGCAGCAGGCCTTCGCGTTCCCACTGGTCGTAGGGCACGTGGTCACGGCCCACCCTAAGCTCGATGTTGTCTTCGGGGATCCAGAAGTGTGGCACTACCACATACGGCTCCGCTTCGTCCCGGGGTGGGAAGACGAGGACGAGGGCGGTGATGTCGGTCGTGGAGGCCAGGTCCAGGCCGGCGTAACACACCCTGCCGTCAAGCGAGGCCAGGTCGATAGGGGCGTTGCCTTTGTCCCACAGGTGCATGGGCATCCACCGGATCGACTGTTTCACCCACTGGTTGAGGCGCAGCTGGCGGAAGGCATTCTCCTCAGCCGGATTCAACTGGGCTGAGTGGGCGGCCGCCCGCACTTTGTCGATGGGGACGGTGATGTCCAGGCTGGGGTTGGCTTTACGCCACACATCTTCGTCCAGCCAGTCATCCTCGGGCTCGGCCCCGTAGATCACCGGGTAGAACGTTGGATCATTCTTTTTGCCGTCCAGGATGTCGCGGGCTTTCTGGTGCTGCTCGAAACACACCGACGCGGTGTTGGTTCCTGCTGTGGTGATCAGGAAGTACAGCGGCTGGGTGCGGGCATCACCGGATCCTTTGGTCATGACGTCGAACAGGGCCCGGTTGGGTTGGGTGTGCAGCTCATCGAAGACGACCCCGGAGATGTTGAAGCCGTGCTTGGAATAAGCCTCAGCAGAGAGCACCTGGTAGAAGCTGTTCGTTGGGGTGTAGACGATGCGCTTCTGGGAGGCCAGGATTTTCACCCGTCTGGCCAGCGGTGGACACAGCCGCACCATGTCGGCAGCAACCTCGAAGACGATGCTCGCTTGCTGGCGGTCTGCCGCACACCCATACACCTCGGCACGCTCCTCACCATCCGCGCAGGTCAGCAGCAGCGCGATAGCTGCAGCAAGCTCGCTTTTTCCTTGCTTCTTGGGGATTTCCACATATGCGGTAGTGAACTGCCGGTACCCGTCAGGCTTTACCGTGCCGAACAGGTCCCGCACAATCTGCTCCTGCCAGCCAAGCAGCTCAAAGGGCTTGCCTGCCCAGCGGCCCTTGGTGTGCTTCAAGGCTTGGATGAAGGCGACCGCGTAGTCGGCTTTGCGCTTGTCGTAGTGGGAGCCCTCATCCATGAACCGGGTCGGTGTGTAAGCGTCCGTGCTGGTGCTGGTCATGGTGGTTCTCCCTTCCGGGGTACAAGCAAGCGCCCCAGGAGCGTTGGCTCGTGGGGCGCGAGGCGTGCGGGTTAGGCGTTGCGGTTGGCCAGGGGTTCGGCCAGGGCTACCTGGAGAGCTTGGATCATGGTTTGAGCGTTGTTCAGGGCGATGACCAGCTCGGTGGTCTGCATCGGGGTCAGCGCCCCAAAGCTGGTGGTCTGGATCGTCCACTGGCCGTCCGTGTAGTAGAGGGTGGGAATGTAGGAGGTCGGGTCGGTGGGGATGACCTCGATTGGCCGGTGGGTGTCGGCGGTGTTGATCCGGTGGACCGTGTAGCCCAGCTTCGTTGCGTGACGGATCAGTTCGGCGGTGTTGGCCTTGGCGGTGGTGTTCAGGGTGTTCATGACCTGGCTCCTTCGTTGTTTCTTGGTGGTTGTTTGGTCATGTACATACAGCCATACCCACCCGGACATATCCAGCCGTTTTGCCTGATATTCCGCGGTTTTTCTAGAGATCATCATCTCTATGGCCTGGCCTCGTTTTACCTCATGTACGAGGCGTGGCCCCGCCGTGGCGGGGCCGGGGAGCCTGGGCTGGTTAGCGCTTGGCGGGGCGGAAGGCGTAGCAGCCCTCACTCTCGTGGGCGCGGATCCAGGCCTTGGCCTCCCACTCGTTAGCCAGGCGGATCCCGGTGGCGTGCTTGCCCTCGGAGGTGAACTCGATGATCTCGACCTCGCCGCCCTCCCAGGCGATCTCGGTCTGCCCGCTGGCGGCTGCCTGCTGGCCGGCAATGAATGCGGCAGTCAGGGCGTCCTTGAGGCTCCAGACGCTGACCTCGACGAAGTCCAGGCTGTCGGATCCTTGGGTTTCCAGGGTGTCGACCCCGACCAGCTCGGTGGTGGCGATCTGGGTGAGCAGGGCGGTCAGGTCGGTCTCCCGGATCGCGGCCTTGGTCGTCTTGCGGGTGGTTGTGCGTGCCATTGTCGTTGTCCTTCCGGTGTGGCTGCTGGTGTTTTTGTCATGTACATACAGCCATAGAAGCGGCACACTATCCAGCCAGTTTTGCCTGATAATCCAAGGTTTTCTAGAGATCATCATCTCTATGAGTGCGCCTGGTTCTCACCCCCGTGTACGAGGTGCGGCCCCACTCAGGGGGCCGGTCTCCTAGGTGCTGGTGCGGCGGGTTTAGTCGGCGAGGATCATGCCCATCGCCCAGGCCCCGGCCTCAGCCTGGCTGGTGAAATCCTCGTGGTCCTCAGTCGAGCTGATCGCCAGGCGGATCGAGGCCGTCTCGCCGCGCTCGGCGGTGGTGTAGCGGTAGCAGAAAGCCTGGTAGCCCATCGCCTCGCGCTCGAAGTTCCAGGCCCAGCGGGTGGCAATGATCCACTCACCGACCGGCATCATGTTGCCCTGGAAGCGGGTGGCCTTCTTCAGGGCCTTCTCGGTGGTCGGGCGGGTCATCTCGGCAAGCATCTCGGTGTTCATTGCGGGGCTTCCTTCGCAGGTTGGCTGGTGTTTTCTTGCATGTACATACAGCCATACCCCCGCCCACATATCCAGTCGTTTTACCTGGTATTCCGGGGAAAAATAGAGATGCTCATCTCTGCGCGTATCAGCCCAGCACCTGGTAGCGATCCACTCCGGGGATGAGCCCCAGGCTGGTGCCGTCATCCCAGGCGACGTGGATCGTGCCCAGGGAGTCGACCACGATGACTTCGCCTTCCATCCCAGCTCGCAGCCCCGCCTCCGTGTCACTGTCACCCAGCAGCCGGATCCGGCAGCCCGGGCGAACACCCAGGCCCTCCGATGCCGCAGGGGTCTTCGGGGCCGGTGGGGTGCGCCAGGCCTCGTTGCCGCTCAGGTGTCGGGTGAGTACCCGCCTTGTGGTCTTGTGCTCATCCCCGGTCAAGCCCAGCCGGTTCAGGAAGGTTCGCATGGCGTAGCGGTCATTGTCATCTTGCGGGGCACGCCCGCGCACCCGCCGGGCAGTCTTGGCCATCGCAACCAGTGCGGCAATGAAGTCCTGACAGGCGGATACGACCTCGGCATCCGGCAGGGTGGTAAACCAGGCGAAGCGCGCCACCAGGCCCGCATCCTCATGCCGGATGTATTCCACGCCGGCAGGTGCCGGCAGGCTCAGTGCTCTGGCGATCAGTGGCCCGTAGGCGCGCATGAGGGCCGTGAGGTTGTCCCGGCCCCGCTCACCAAGGCTTACGGCTGGCACCATGATCGCCAGTCCCACCTCCTCTGCAGGGTCGGTGATCGTGATGCCGCGGCCGGCGAGCACCTGACGGAGCTGTTCGGTGAGTTCGGGGCCTTCAAGGCGCGCATCACGGGTGAGCAGGTACTCGCCGATCTGGTAGGCCATGCTCGGTGCCTTCAAATAGCGAGCCTCAGTCCCCGTGGCCTGGGCGATGAGCTTTGCGACCTCGGTGCGGCGGATGCTGGCTGGCAGGGTGAGCGTGTAATCCATGGTGTCCTCCAATGTGTGGGTTTGTCGTGTCTATACACGCTCACCTTTGCCCTACATATCAAGCAAAAACCCGCCTTGAGAGCACACAGAGATGATGATCTCTAGGATGCGTGCTCAACCTGTTTGACCAGGTCCAGGAAACTGCCACGCTCACACCACACCCCGGCGGCATCCCCGGTGTGCTCCACGTAGCGGCGAAGGATCACCGACGCGTACTTGGGGTCGAGCTCCATGCAATACGCAACCCGCTCGGTCTGCTCCGCAGCGATCAAAGTGGAACCAGATCCGGCGAATGGGTCGAGCACGATGGCGTTTGGCTGGGTGGAGTTGCCCATCGGGTAGGCCATCAGATCCACCGGCTTAGAGGTGGGGTGGTTCTTGGAGCGTTTGGGCTTGGCGAACTGCCAGATGGTGGTCTGCTTGCGATCGGCATACCAGGCGTGCTTGCCGCCGCTCTTCCACCCGAACAAGCACGGCTCATGCTGCCACTGGTATGGGGAGCGTCCCAGGACCAGGGAGTCTTTGACCCAGATGCAGCAGCCTGAGAGCTTGAAGCCCGCATCGATGAAGGCGCGGCGAAACGCCAGCCCCTCGGTGTCCGCGTGGAACACGTAAGCCGACGCCCCTGGTGCCAGCACCCCTGCGGCCGCGGTGAAGGAGTCGAGGAGGAACTGGTAGAAGGCGTCTGCGTCCATCTTGTCGTTCTTGATCGACAAGCCCTTCGAGCTTTGGAAATCGACGTTGTAGGGCGGGTCTGTGAGCAGCAGGTTCGCGGACTTGCCTCCCATGAGGGCTTCGAGGTTCGCGCTCTGGGTGGCGTCGGCGCACATGAGCCGGTGCCGACCCACAGTCCACACATCCCCAGCTTCTACGAAAGCAGCCTGCTCGAGTGCTGCGTCGAGGTCAAACCCATCGTCGTGGGCCTGGCCCTCATCCAGGGAGCCGATCATCGCTTGGATCTCTGCCTCGTTAAACCCGGTGAGCTCGGCGTCGAAATCGCTGGCGTCCAAATCGGCGATCAGCAGGGCGAGCTTGGACTCATCCCAGTCGCCGCTGATCTTGTTCAGCGCAATGTTGAGAGCTTTCTCTCGGGTCTCGTCGAGCTCGACCACCACGCAGTCCACCTGCTCGAAACCAAGGTCTGCGAGGACCTTCAGGCGCTGGTGGCCGCCCACGACTCGTCCGGTGGTCTTGTTCCAGATCACCGGCTCCACATACCCGAACTCGGCAAGCGACCGCTTGAGCTTTTCGTACTCGGAGTCTCCGGGCCTCAGGTCTTTGCGGGGGTTGTAGTCGGCAGGAGTGAGCTCAGAAAGGGTAAGCCGGCGCATATCCACGGGTCTTGACCTCCTCCTTGAGCTTGTATCCATAGGAGTACGGGGAGTTCCACCACGAGGAGGTGGTGAAGTGCCCGTAGGTGGAGTGCTCAGCAAAGACGGGGCGGCGAAGCCGAAGCAGCTCGATGATCGCTTCAGGGCGCAGGTCAAACACCGCCCGCACCGCATCCGCGATTACCTCATCGGGCACCCGGCCGCTGCCGCCGGTGTCCACCGTGACCGCCACCGGGTCAGCCTTGCCGATCGCGTAGCTGATCCCCACGACGGCCTCGTCGGCCAGGCGAGCATCGATAATGGCCAGAGCGATCAGGCGCGCCATGTAGGCGGCCGAGCGGTCCACCTTGGTCGCGTCCTTCCCACTAAACGCCCCACCACCATGGGGTGCTAGGCCCCCGTAGGTGTCGACTGCAAGCTTGCGGCCACTCAGCCCCGTATCTGCTGCAGGGCCACCCAGGGTGAAGGGCCCGGCGGGGTTGACCAACACGAGAGTGTCCTCATCGATGTGCAGGTCGTGGCTGGCCAGGGCTGGGGCGATGACCTGGGTGCGCACTGTGCGGCGCAGTGCCTCCAGGTTGGTGTCCTTGGCGTGTTGGATGGAGACCACCACCGCTTCCACGCCCACGGCCTGTCCGTCCTCGTAGCGAAGCGAAACCTGTGCCTTGCCGTCGCAGCCGATACCCCGGATGGTGCCCTCAGTACGGGCCTTGTCCAGTCGGCGGCAAATATCGTGGGCCACAACCAGTGGCAGCGGCAGGCGCTGCGTGGTCTCACGCGTGGCGTAGCCGTAGACGGTTCCCTGATCACCCGCCCCCAGGGCAACGTAGGCGGACTCCTCACCGTCGCGTGCCTCCAGGGAGGTGTTCACGCCGGCGGCGATATCCGGGGACTGGGAATGTGTATGTACATTCACCCGCCACCCAAAGGGTGCGTAGCCTGCGCGGATCAGGGCGCGGCGCACACTCTCACGTACACGCACGCGCGCACTGGAGGTGATTTCACCGGCAACGATGATGCGGCCCTTGGTGGCCATGACCTCTACTGCGCAGCGCGCGCTGGGGTCGTCGAAGAGGAGGTCGTCGAGGATGGTGTCGGCGATCAGGTCGCACAGCTTGTCCGGGTGGCCAACACAGGTTGACTCGCAGGTACGGATATCCATAGGGGTACTCCTTCACTCAGAGGGGGTGGGCATGAACAAAGCCCCACCACCCGAGAACCGGGTGTGGGGCGAAACAAGGGGCTTGCGGTGGTGGGTTAGGTGCGGGATTGCAGCAGGCGTTCCATCAGGTCATCACCCGGCGAGCTGCCGGCGTATTCGCGGGTGGAGGTGGCGCGCACGATCTCGTAGATCTCGTACCAGTACACATTCGCCTGCTTGCTAAAGCTCTGGCTCATGGCCACGAACGGGGAGGCGATCGCCGCACCCGTGGTGGGGTGCTTACCCAGCAGGCCGAACTTGGTGATCGCTTCCTCGCACTGGATGTAGCGGGCAAACGCCTGCGCGTAAGCCTCAATCAACCTGGGGCTAACGAAGGAGGCGACCCCTCGGGCGTCCAGCCACGCCCAGGTCTCCCGGTAGAGTTCACCGGCCAGCAGCGGCTGTCCATCACGCTGGGTGGCGGACAGGTAGGCCGACGGCTCCGGCATGGTCTCACCCTCAAGCACCGCACCATCGCCCACGTCCGCGCCGTCAAGGCCGAAGGGGTCAAGGTCTGTGGGTTCCAGGAGGCGGGAGGCGGGCTTACCGGCCTCGAGCTTGTCCTTGAGTGGGTCAGGTTTCGCGCCTGCTCGCACGCGTCTGCCGCCACGGTTGGTGCCGTCTTTGGCCACGGATTTTCGCCTCCTTTCCGTGGGGCTGGGTCAATCGGGGGTTTGATTCGGACTTTTTCTGCGCGGCACCCCAGGCCCGCTCCCTCAGGGGCCTCGGGCTAGAGATTTCACGCCCCCTAGGGGGCCTGCGTGCCCCGCTGTGGGGCGAACTCGCGGTTTTCACTCGAAAGTGGCACCGCAGGACTCGGCCAGCCTGTGGGGCTTACAGGCCGGTTTGACGCTTGGGTGCGCTCTCGCTGGAGTCAGTAGCTGTAGACCCTCGGGCCACGCCGCCACCGATCCCCATCCAGCGCTGACTGGCGGGAGTGGCAGGGCTTGCACAAGGCCCGCAGGTTCGACGCATCATGGCTGCCACCATGACCGAGGGGCACAACGTGGTGAACCTCCACCGCTGGCGTGGTCCGTCCTGCGTCCAAGCAGTCCTCGCACAGTGGGTGGGCGTCCAGGTAGCGGGCACGAATCTTGCGCCAGGTGTGTCCGTAGCGGCGGTTGATTGCAGGGTCACGCTGGAAGCGCCGGTAGCGCTCGTCCTCAGCCTTGGCGTGGCGGGGACAGAACCGCTCGTGAGTGAGCTCAGGACAACCGGGATGCCGGCACGGAGTCTTCGGCTTGAACGGCACGGCCATCCTCCTTGCGGTTGTAGTATTCGTGCATCGGTGACGGCCGATCAGTGCGTGGCGAGGGACGAATGACGATTCGTCCTCACTACTGTCGCCTGCCTACCTGTGGAGGACCGTCATGACCGATACCCGACGTGAAGCCCGTGCTCGCCGCCGTGCTCAACACCATGGCTTGAGGCTCACCAAGTCACGCACCCGCACATCCACTGATCCCCGCTTTAGTTCCTACTGGCTGGTCGAAGCCCAGACGCGCGGTCTCGTTGCCGGCGGCGAGTGGGGTTGGGACCTGGAGTCCATCACCGATTTCCTCGACGCCTTCGAGGTTGAGGCGTAAAGCGCCACGGACAAGGCCCCCGCACAAGCCACTGTGTGGTGTGGGGGCCTTGACCCAACTATCGACTGATTACAGGATGCCAGAGGGAAAACGGGAAGACCATGGCATGTTTCGGATACCCGCTAACGCTTGGGTGCATCACCTCCTACCCGTAGAGTGCCGTTGCTAGCCGGTGGACCGCCTTTGTCCTTCGCCGGAACGCTGTCTCCCGTTCAACGTAGAAGTGATCGGCTACTGCCCGTGCCCGGTCCTCCTGCGAGATGTCGTCGGCGGCGAAGAAGAATGTGTCCAGGACGAACCGGTCGTCCTCGCTGAGCACGCCCCAGGCGGGTAGGAACCAGTCCATGTACTCCCGGGCCTGGGCGTAGCGCTCCCGGTAGGCATCCACCCGATCCAAGGTGGAGGCGATCCGATCCTCGCCCGCATGCGGGTTGGGTGCGTGCGGCATCCCGTCCAGGCGCTGCGAACCCACGGTGGTGAGCCGATCGTAGGTGTCTTTGATGGCTTGGTCGGTGGTCTCAAGGATGTGTTGCATCGAGGCGTAGTCTTCGAGTGCTGCCAGGGTGGCCTTGTAGGTGTCCAGGTATTTGCTCATCACGTGCATGGTTAGTTCCTTTCCGGGTTCAGGGTCGCTGCGACTGCGTCGATCAGGCGGGCTTGGGTGGTGTCTTTGGCTGCAAGGGCGGTGAGGACTTGCTCGTCGATGGTGTTCTTGGCGGCCAGGTGGGTGATGGTGACCGGCTGGGTCTGGCCTTGCCGGTGAAGCCTGGCGTTGGTCTGCTGGTAGAGCTCCAGCGACCAGGTGAGGCTGAACCAGATGAGGAGGTGGCCACCTGTCTGGAGGTTCAGGCCGTGCCCCGCGCTGGCGGGGTGGATCAGTGCCAACGGAACCTCACCGGCGTTCCAGGCGTGGAAGTCCTCGGCGGTCTGCAGTAGCCGGGCCTGTGGGAAGCGGGCTTGGATGCGGGTGGCGTCGTGTTTGTGCCAGTAGGCCACCAGCAGGCTCTGCCCGTTGGCTGCTTCGATGAGGTCTTCTAACGCGTCAAGCTTTCGGCCATGCACCACGACGGTCTCGCCGGTTTCGTCGTAGACCGCCCCCGTGGCCAGCTGCAGCAGCTTGCCAGACAGAGCCGCGGCGTTCGCGGCATCCACCACAGCCCCGTCCAGGTCGATGACCATGTCGCGCACGAGCTGGTCGTAGACCTTGCGCTCAGAGGAGCTCAGCTCAACCTCGTGGGTGGTGATGGTGAGCTCGGGCAGGTTCAGGTAGTCCGTGGTGCGCATTGAGAGGGTGATGTCGCTGATTGCTTCGTAGATCTCGGCCTCGGCACCGGGGCGGGGCTTGTAGGAGAAGATCTGCATGCCGTTGCGGCGGTCTGGGGTGAACCAGCGTTCCCGGTAGCGGGTGATGTAGCGGCCAAGGCGCTCACCGCCATCCAGCAGCTTGAACTGGGTCCACAGATCTTCGAGTCCGTTGGCGGCTGAGGTGCCGGTAAGTCCTACGATCCGGTGGATGTGCGGTCGGACGGAGCTCAGGGCTTTGAAGCGGGTTGCCTTGTGGTTCTTGAAGCTGGAGAGTTCGTCGATGACGACCATGTCGAACGGCCACTGGCCACCGAGGGTTTTCACCAGCCAGCCGATGTTCTCCCGGTTGATCACCGTCACCATAGCCTGCGCAGCCAGCGCATCGAGCCGCTGTTGGCGGGTGCCGACAGCGACCGCAACGGTCAGCCCCTCCAGGTGATCCCACTTGTGCACTTCAGCTGGCCAGGTATCCCGCGCCACCCGCAGTGGCGCAACCACCAGAACCCTGCGGGCTTGGAAGGTGTCGAGTAGGAGACCCCAGATGGCGGTCAGGGTGATGATCGTCTTGCCGAGCCCCATGCCGAGCAGGATTGCGGCCTGGGGGTGCTCCTCAATAAACCGCGTGGCCTGGTGCTGGTAGTTATGCGGCTGATAGTGCACGGCGCACCTCCTGGATGCCCTCTGGCCCATCCACGACCAGGCAGGTGAAGCCCTGTGCCCGAAGCTGGTTCATGCGACGCTGCTGTAGTGGCCTGGGTTTCTTGCCGGGGGCTTTGACTTCCACGAACACGACCCGTCCAGCCCTCAGGCACAGCCGGTCTGGGACCCCATCCACTCCGGGGCTGACGAGCTTCCAGCAGATGCCACCGTCGGCTTCGATGGCTCTTTTCAGCGTGTTTTCAACAGTTTTCTCATCCATGGCAACCTCCATTTCGAGGGCCATGTGCAGAGGGGTGCAGGTGCAGACACTACCTTTTACATATAGATTCAACATGCATTTTTCCCACATGCGGTAAATAGGTAAATGGTCTGCACCCCTCTGCACACTCGCCCTGCACTTACTCCTCGAACTCGTCTTTCAGACGCAGCCCATAGACCTTGATCGCGGCCCGGGTCTTCTTTCGGGCGAACCCGGCCATCTCGCAGGCGGCGTTGAAGTCCACCATGGGGCGCGCCCACCCTGCTGTGGACAGCGACCAGGCCCGGTAGGCCTGGTAGAGCTCACCGGCTTTCGCTTCCGCACCGTTCTCGACCACGCACTGATCGGCCAGGAAGTGTGAGAACCAGTCGTTGTCTTCCCGGTAGGCCTCAGAGGCTTCCACCACCGCGGCCGGGGCAGCGAGGTGGTAGTCCTCTTCGTGGATGAGGCGTGCGCCTTCCATCACCCAGGCCAGGATCGCCCCGCCCGCATGCTCGTAGAGGTAGTCGGCATAGTTCTTCACGTCCGCATCCCCGCTGATGGTGGCCGTAAACGGGATGACGATCAGCCTGCGCCAGATGCCTGCATCCATTGCTCCCACCCGGGGCAGGTGATTGGTGTACAGGACGAGAGAGTGGGAGGGGGTGAAGGAGAAGGGGTCTTTGAACTTCTTCTCCGCGGCGATCTTGTCGGTGGAGGCCAGCTGTTTGACGTTCGAGGTTGACAGCCTCACGCCTTCCTCGGTCTCTGCTGCGATGAGCAGGCGCTTGCCGCGGGCCTCGGCCAGTTCTGGTTTGACGTTGCGTCGCACCCCAACAGTGAGCGTGTCAGCACTGATGGATCCGGAGTAGGTGCCAAGCACGCGGGCGATGGTGTTCCAGAACGTGGATTTGCCGTTGCGGCCATCCCCGTAGGCGATGATGAGGGCCTCGAGCATGACTTTGCCGATCGCTGCCAGGCCACACACCCGCTGCACATAGCCGATCAGGTCCTCATCGCCTTGGAAGGTAACCTTGAGGGCTTGGCGCCACAGGTCCACGCCCTGGGTGTCTGGGCTGGTGGCGGTCTGCAAGGTGATGAGGTCTGCCGGGTGGTTATCCCGCCTGGAGGCCAGGCCCTCGGTGAGCTGGTAGGTGCCGCCCGGGGTGCACAGCAGGTACGGGTCACAGTCCAGATCTGAGGCCCGCACCTCAAGCAGCGGCTGGGCTTCTTTGAGGGTGGCTGCGATATTGCGGGACTGGCGCCGCCCGAGCACGAACTTGTGATACTCGCTGGCCTTCAGCAGCCGCTGATACGCCACCTGCTGGGCGTCACTGAGTGAGGCGACACCTTTCGTCTTCGACGAGGCGGCAGCAATGGTGTCTGCGGCTCCGGTGTCAGCCATGAGTGTGTGGGCCTGGTCGAGCATGTTTTGTGCTTCGTCGAGCTGGCGGGTGGTGAGCTCTTGGGCGACAGCCTGGGCGAGTAGGTCGTTTTCCACCCACACCCCGCCCTCGTAGACCAGCCAGTGGGTGGACAGGGAGTAGCGGATCTTGTCGGCGTACTCGGTAGCTAACGCTTCGGCTTGCCCCACGTCGGTGTAGTCATCGGGTTTGAGTGAGGTCAGCGCCTGGTAGACGGCGGGCTTGACGTAGGAGGGGTCTTTCGCGACCCGGCCAGCAAACCTCAGCGCTGACCGCCAGATCGCTTCCAGCTCCGCGGTGGGCAGGGGCGGGTCGCACAGCGCGGCCTTGCGGTCAAAGAGGGTGCGGGCCTGCTCGGTATCCCCGTAGCGGATGAGCACCCGGCCGGCGAAACGGGACAGGGTGGCGTTGCGGCTGCCCTCCCCGATAGCGAGTGTTGCAGCATCGAATGCGGCGAACGCATCTTGCTCGGCTTGGCGGGTGAGCCACTCGTCGACCAGCAAGGTGCCGGTGAAGGCTTCCACCTGCGGGGCGGGGTGTCCGTAGAGGAATCGGGCCGCATCCAACGCCCCAGTGTCGAAGAAGGTGAACCGATCAGCCAGGGACTTTTTCAACCCCGCGTAGGTCGCTGGGTCGGTAACCGGACTGATGGGCAGGTAGACGTGGAAGCGGGGCCTAGCAGGTGTTCCATGCTTGGAGGTGTTGTGGTTGCGGGACGTGGCTGTCATGAACTCCACATCCGCCAGCAGGTCTGCCAGGTGCTGCGGGCTCACCCACTCGTCGGGGTTCTCACTGTGGTCGTTGTCGATGTCCATCACCAGGCAGTCCGAGGTGACAAACCCGTGGGTGGAGCGCTGATTGCCTTGGTATTCGGCGGCAACATGGTCGAACCGTGCTGCCGCCTGCAGGTCGGCGGCGTCGGTGATGGTGGCCTTGTTCGGGTAGTGGGTGTTCGAGGCCAGGCCGCTGGTGGTGGCGGTGAACAGGGTGAAGGTGGTCATGGCTGGATCTCCCGGAAGTCGGAATCGAGAAAGCGGATGGGGATGTCGAGGTGGCGGGCCCAGCAGGCCTCGGTGCGCATGCCGGGGCTGATGCGCGGGGCGTACACCCACACCTCCTCGCACTTGGACAGCACGATGCGGTTGAAGAACATGGCGAGTTCCCGTTCGGCGGGCTTGGTGTCATCCATGAACTGTGGGAAGAGCAGGTGTGGCGCGATGGGGATGCGACGGCGCGCCACTGCGGCAGCGCACATGCGGCGGGCCAAGCGAATGTTGGCCTCGGTGTCCCCGGCGAACGGGCTGCAGATGTAGGCCAGGGGCCGGTATCCGAACCGCTGCCGCTGCTCACGTTTGAGCACCTCAAAGACGGTCGGGTCCGCGCACCCCGAGGCGTTTAGGCGTGGGATCGTCGAGTCGGTGGGGTTCACTGGGCCACCCCGCGCTCGATCAGAGGGAGCAGACCCCGCTCGTGCTTGAGCAGGTCGTAGATGAAGAGGCGGCCCTTCTGGGTCCAGTACAGGTGGGTGCTGGTCTTGCCGGTTTCCTCGTCGTAGACGAAGGTCTTTGAGTGGGCGTAGCCAGCCTCGGCGTGGGCGGCGTAGAGGAACCAGCGGCCAGACTGCTTAAACTGCACACCCAGCTCATGGAGCAGCTTGTTGAGCTTGCGGGCCGTGAGCCCGTAGTCCTTCGCGATCTCAGTGGTGGTCAGCAGGCTCTCGGACTGCAGCACCATGTCGTAGTAGGTGACCTTTGGACGTGCCTCGAGCAGCAACTGGGCTTGCTGGAGGTTCTCTGCCGCTAGGGCTTCGTTGCGTTCCTTCTCCTCCACGTAGGACTGCAGCATGGCAAGCAGAGCCTTCGGATTCGTGCGGATCTCCTCGATCACTCGGTCGGTGATGTACAGGCCGTGTTTGCGGATCGAGGGCAAAACCTCGTCCATCACCCAGGACTCAAACTTCTGGGCGGCTGGAAGGTGGGAGGAGAAGATCAGTCGGTAGAGGTCGCCTTCGCTGATGAATCGGACTTCTTGCAGACCTCCTGGGGTTTCAAGGGGGTGGTGAATCGCCACCCCCTTGCAGTGCTGCTTGATGGCGTTAACCGGATCCTTGTATCCGAGCGCGATGGCGGCATCCTTCGCGCAGATGTAGATGGTCTCGCCGTCGACGATGGTGCGCAGGTTGCCGAAGTCCGGGTGGGTGTACGAGTTCAGATTGGTGCTCATGTCGAGCCGCCTTCCTGAGAGGCGTCCAGGCGATGCACCGTGCAGCGCGCTCGTCCTCTCAGGCCCTAGGCGGCGAGAAGCGTCAGGTGATAACCCCAGTCGAAAGAACGGTGACGCGGATCGGCAAAGACGTGTATGTCGGCGCGCTTCCAGGGCGGATGCTGTGCGAGTTGCCAGGCGGGTTCCGTGTCAGAACGAGATCTGCTATCCTTGTGGGTAACAAGACCGGTTCCGCTGCCCGCTTCGGTGGGAGTCCAGGGCCGGTCCTTTTTCGCACGGAGGGGTCGTGACCGATAGCCCGATTAAGCCTTTCAGGAGTTACGCTGAGCAGGTAGCGCTCTTGCGTTCACGCGGCATGGTGATCGAGGATCTGGATCAGGCGGTTGATGCGCTTGCGACGCGTAACTATTACAGGCTTTCGGGTTACTGGCACTCAGCGCGCATCATCGATTTTGTCTCCGGCAAGCCCACCGATCGCTTCCAGCCGGGCACATCCCTAGATCTCTGCGTTGATTTGTACGAATTCGACGCCAGACTGCGCAGCGCCGTATTCACAAGCCTGGCTCCGATAGAACTCGCCCTGCGGTCTCTACTGGGTTATCACCTAGGTAGCATTGACCCGCTGGTGCATCTGGATATTGAACAGCTCAACGCAGTGGCCCGTACCCCGGATCGGAAAAATCCGCGCAAAACACAGCACGCCGTGTGGCTTGCCAAATATATGGAGGCCGTGAGGAACTCACGCGAGGACTTCGTTGCTCATCACCGCGCCCAGTACGGTGGGCAACTGCCCGTGTGGGTTGCAGTTGAGATCATGGACTGGGGCATGCTGTCCTACCTGTACCGATTCAGTCCTCGACGGGTGCGCGATGAGATCGCAGGCTTGTGTGCGATGACAGCTCCACAGTTGGAATCCACCCTGAAATCGCTCAATGTGTTGCGCAACCTTTCTGCTCATCATGCCCGGCTGTTTAACCGGGGTTTCGACATCAAGCCCAAGCCCATCAGGCATGAGTTGATGGAACCTGTCAACGCGCTGACGTACAGGTTGTTCGGGCAGATCAGCATCATTCGATTCCTGCACCACCAATTGGACCTGCCAGGTAGCGAGCGTCTCGCTCACACACTCGAGACGTTCCCCCACAACGAGATCATCCCCTTCGAAAGGATCGGAGCGCCCCAGAACTGGCGCGCCCTGCAGCTCTGGGCTAACTAACCCGCAGCGCTCCTAATCTTTCATGTAGTAGTCACACTCGTAACCGTCAGCATCCAGCGGTAGGCCGTCTGCCCAGGTGGGGAGCCTGGTCATGAGTGCGACGATGTCTTCGACGCTCGCACCATCGGTGGGTTCGTCGACGACGATCTCGTCGTGAATATGCATCACGATCCGATGCCCGGCCGCATCGACGTGGTGCATGGCATGGGTGAGGAGGTCCCGGGCGGTGGCTTGGACGAGGTTCTCGGTGAGCTTGCCGCCGTAGGTTTCGATCGGGCCCCACTTGCGGGTGGTGCCATCCACCCCGTCGAAGAGAATGCTGGTCATACCGAAGCGGTTCTCACCGAGCCTGGGTCGCGGGTAGCACAGCTCCCGCCCCGACGGCAGAGCAATGAACAGGCACCCAGAGCGGTAAGACAACCGGATGCGTCCGACCTGAGTTGGGGTTCGGGTCTCAACTGTGGTGATGCCTGCTTGCTCGATCTCGTGCCAGAACTGCACGACCATCGGGTTGGCGTCCCGCCACGCATCAACCAACGGTTTGAGCTCTGCCTCGTCCAGGCCCATGCGCAAGGCTCCCATGGCTTTGAGCGCTCCGACCGAGCCGCCGTACCCGCAGGCCAGGACCGCGATCTTCCCTTTCTGACGCAGCTCCGCATTGGCCCCGTGCTTCTCGACCGGGACACCGAACATGCGGCTCGCGGTCTGGCAGTAGAGGTCTTTGCCCTCACGGAAGGCCTGCAGGGTGCCGTCTTCACCGGCGAGCCACGCCAGCACCCTGGCCTCGATCGCGGAGAAGTCAGCGACGATGAACCGGTGGTCCACGCTGGGGATGAAGGCGGTGCGGATGAGTTGGCTCAGGGTGTCTGGTAGCGGGGCATAGAGCACCTCCAACGCCTCACTATCACCGGCGGCGAGGAGGCCCCGGGCAGAAGCGAGGTCGGGCATGTGGTTGCGCGGCAGATTCTGCACCTGAATCAACCTGCCCGCGAAACGGCCGGTGCGGCCGGCACCCATGTACTGGATGAGCCCGCGCGCCCGCTGATCTTGGCCTGCGACGGCGAGCATGGCTTGGTACTTCTTCACCGAGGACTTCGACAAGTCCTGGCGAAGCCTCAGCACCTCAGCGACCTGCCCGGTCGCAGTCTCGAATGCGGCCTCCACCTCGGCCTTGGTCAGCGACTCCAAGGCGCAGTCGTGCTCAGCGAGCCAGTCTTTGAGCTGGATGGGGCTATTGGGGTTCTCCAATCCGGTGAGCTGCTGGGCGCGCTCGATGCAGGTGTCACGGTGACGGGTATCGACCTCCACCGCGTTAGCAGCCAGAGTCGTATCAATACGGACTCCGGTGTCGTTGATGCGCTGATCCAACCAGTACGTCTCCCACTCCGCATCGGGCATCGGGTTACGGGCCAGTCTCGCGGCAAGTTGGACTTCAACGTCGACATCGCGGCGGTTGTAGGAGATGTACTGCTCCCAGCCGACCGGGTCATCAGAGGGCAGGATGCGGCCTCCATCCTTGCCGGGGATAGAAAACCGGCGGATAAGCCTCTGCCCGGCGGGGTCTTTCTCGAGCGGTAGCCGTAGTGCTTTGGCTGCGCCGTCCAGGTTCATGGGTAGTCCTAGGGAAGCTGCCCAGACCATGGTGCACCGCCACCCACGTGGATCCAGAAACCCCTCAGACAGTAGGTCTGGGTGGTGGCGGCGCAGAAAGGCCGAAAGGCAGACACGCTCGAAGGCCGCGTTGAACGCCGACTTCGTAACAGTCGGGTCGGTGAGCGCCTGAAGGATCATGGTCGGGATGGGCTCACCCCGGGCCAGGTCGATGACCTGGGTGGGTGCCCCGTCGATGCTGTAACCAAACAAGAGGATGCGGAAGGCCTCGTCTTCGGCGTACCTGTACACACCAGCGGTGGCGAGGTTGGTGGGGCTGAAGGTCTCAAGGTCCAGGGAAAGCGTGCGCATTGGGTGTCCTATCTATAGATGTGGTTGTGGCGGGACACCCCGAGTCGAGCAATGCTCAGACCACAAGGTGCCCCGCCACGAAGCCGGAGTCGGGGTTAGGCCAGGAAGTCATCCCCAGCACTGAACGCTGCGAAGTCATCCGCAGCCGAGGTGCGGCCACCGCCCAGCGGCTCGCCATCGCGGAGCTTCTGCACGTTGCCGAGCCCGCAGGCGATGCCGCGGTTGCCGTTGGTGTTGAAGGCGTAGAAGTTCAGTGAGACGCGGGCGTAGCAGCCGGAGTACACCTCCGCGGGTGAGAGCACCGGGTTGAGGTCCTGGTCGACGACCTCGGGCGGCAGGGTGGAGTTGGCGTTGATGAAGAAGCACCCGGCATAAGCCTCGTCGTCACGCTCGGTGTCCCCGTCACGCAGCGGGAGCTTGAGGGCGGCCTTGTTTGGGCGCTTTCCACCGAACTTTCCGATGCCTGCCTCGATGGCGGCGTCGATGGCCCGCTCGATCTTGCCGATCGTCTCCCGATCGCTCTTCGGGATGATCAGGGACACGGAGTACTTGGGCTTGGAGCCCTGGATGGACTGGGGCTCGAAAAGGTGTGCGTAGGACAGGCGGACTTCGCCGGTAACAACGCGAGTCGGATTCTGAGTGTTCATAATGGTGACCTCCTTGGTCAGTTGGTGTTGTTGTTGAAATCGGTGGCAGCACTCACGCGTGCGAGTGGCGGTCTCTTGTCGGATTCGGGCACGAGAGTGGGTTTGCCTTCGGGCTTGATGACCAGGTCCCCGAGCGTCTCGGTGAAGGCCCTCTTACCCATGAGGCGTTCCATGGCGGTGATGCCGATCAGGCGCTTGTCCCAGATGTCGCTGTAGCCAGCCTTCTTGGCGGCCTCCGCCACTGCCGCTTCGTCGGTGTATTTGCGGATGGAGCGCCCGGCGACGACCTTGAACCCGGGGATCTGAGTGCCGGCCTGGGCCTGAGCCAACGCCCAGGCTTCGACGTCCGTCGCCCAGGCTTTGAGCTCAGGGATCTTCGCCAGCACCTCAGCAACCTCAGCCACAGTGAGTTCTGCGGGTGGTGCGAACTCGTGCTTGGCGAGTGCGAGGTTCGCTTCGGCCCTGGCCCGGCAGGTGGGGGCGATACGGCAGAACTGGCACCACGGGCCGGCGGTGTATTCGCCTTCGCCGCGGGCAGCCAGCTCAGCGATGGGTTTGACCGTGTTCTCGCCCCAGGCGATCAGGTCCGGGGTGCTGATCGTCCAGGTTTCGACGTTGGCCCGGCGAGGCTGGAAGATGCTCAACGCGACTTCCTCGATGTCGTAGAGCGCATCGAACGCTGCCAAGGCTCCCAACCCATAGAGCATGAGCTGGGGATTCTCCACAGGGCTGACTTCGACACCCATCCCGTATTTGAGATCGATGACCCGGAGGGTGGGTTCGGCAACGATCACGCAGTCCCCGGTGCCGAAGCCGCCCGGTGCGAGGTGGGAGTAGTCGAGGCGTTGCTCGACATACACCTGCGGGTCAGGGCAGTGCTCCCGAGCAGACTGAATGTGCTCGGCCACGAACTGCACGTAGTCGTCGGTGTGGCCCTCCATCTCCTCATCAATCCACTCAGAGGTAGGCCGCTTCGCGCGGCGCTTCAAAAACCGCAGCAGCTTGTACTCAGCCAGCGAATGCGCAGCCGTACCCTGCAAGGCAGCGTCCGACGGCGTATCTGCCACGCCATCGACGGCGAGCGCGGAGGGCGGGCAGTGCAACCACCGGTGAGCACTCGAAGCGCTCAAGAGTGCGTGGCTATCAGGCATGGGCGATCTCCTCAGCCCCAGCCATGATCTGGCCAAACTTCGCCGGGTCCACCTCTGAGAGAGCCTTCGCACCCGCGTCAAGGATGAGCTGGCGCACCTGGGCGGTGTAGCCCTGCTGAGAGAGCTCCGCCAAGAACGAGCGCACCTCTTCGAGGGTGTACTCGCGCACCGGAGCAGCCGACTCAGAACCATGCTGAGCCTGTTCAGCCTCGAGTCGCTCGTCGAGCTCGGCCTGGAAGGCTGGCTCCTCCAGGCGGGCGGCGGCAACCGGACGGGCACCAGCCAGTGCGTACTCGTCCTCGACACCTTCCCAGCCATCGGCTTCAAGCGCCTGGGCAATCTGGGAAAGGCCCTCCATGGTGCGGTTGATACCCGCGATCAGGGCGTTGCGGTGCTGCGGGTTCATGCCGCATCACCACCCGCGCGGTGGAGCTTGCTGCCTGCCGGGTGACGCTGGACCGCGTCAGCCAGAGCCATCAGCTCCTCATCCGAACATTCCGCCCCGCAGCACGAGGCTTCATCGACCCTGCGCAGCGTCACGTCCCGCACCTCCCGGCCGGGGACCAGAACGGTCACGTCCCGCATAGGACCGAACAACCAGGTCAAGAGCCGCTCTCGCAAACCCACCCGGCCGATGTTGATGGCCTTGCCCGGGTCAGGTTCTCGCGACAGACTCACTGTCACCGTCTTGTGTGTCATCAGCTTCCTCCTTAGAAACTTGGTGGAAGGAAGGTGGTGCCCGGATTGGCTTGATGCTCCTTCCACCCTCAAGGCGGCAGCGAGCCCTAGTTGATAACCCCAGGGTCGGAAAGCAGTACGCGGAGTTTCTTCTCGGCGCGGTCACGGATCTTTTTCACCATCGGCTGGGACACGCCCAGCACGGCTGCGATGTCCCGCTGGGAGAGCCCATGGATGCGGGAGGCGAGGACTACCTGCCGCTCGCGCTCGGACAACGCCGATAGTGCTTGGCGTACGGCCAAGCTGGTCGACCACGAGTCGGTGACATCGTCTGGCCTGGTGGAGGTGTAGATGCCGTCGCGGTACCCGGATGCGGCACGCAGGCCGATCTGGCCGGACTCGATGTCTTCGTCAGTGGGGTCGCTGTCATCGACCGTGAGGAAGGCGGTGTGGGTGCGCCAGCGCCGCGACGTGCTGCGCTCCGAGGCGTTGAGCTCTTCGAGAATCTCGCTCAAGGACCGCCGCTCGACCATGTCAGGATCCTCGGCCTGGGCCAGGCGGTTCTGGTAGTCGCCCTCAATCCAGGCATCGACCTCGGCCTGGCTGATACGGAAGCTGGTATCGCGGGTTGCTCGCCGCGCGTCAGCGGCAACCGTGACCTCGAACGCGAGCTTGACAGTGATGTAGTTGTGCGGGGTGGAGGTGTTGCCTGCCATTGGATACTCCCTCGTGTTGAGGGAGACCCGTTCGAGAAGTATTCAGTTGTGGTTTCCGTTGGGATGGAGCGTTAAGACAGATGTGGGCAGGTAGCCGGTAGCTACCTGCCCACTGGTCTCGAACGCGTCTCCCGATGGATTGGAAACAGCCCTGGCTCGATCACAGCTGGGCGGGTACTGCAGAAATTGCCCCAGAAAACGATCTGGGATGGTTGCGGGATTCTCCGTGGCCATCGAAGGTGTTCCCGCGTTGCGAATCAGCGCTTGCAAGCGCATGACATCGGCGTAGTCACGTGGCGCTAGGCGGCGCTCGTGTGGGGTCGGTGTCCTGCTTGTGCCTCATGCACTTCAGAATGCCGGCTCCATAGCGAGGAATCCTGACTCGCAAAGTCAGGTGAAACCTGACTTAGGTCATTTTGGTGTGGTGTAGTTCATATTGACGTTTCTGCCTGTG
>CAMCJC010000009.1 GCA_945875065.1 uncultured Propionibacteriaceae bacterium
CGACCATGCAGCCGACGCCGACCTTGTCGCCCACCTTGTGGCGGGTGACCTCAGAGCCGATCTTGGTGACGATGCCCGCAATCTCGTGGCCTGGCGTCAGCGGGTACTTCGCGGGGCCCCACTCGCCGCGGGCGGTATGGATGTCGGAGTGGCAGATGCCGGCGTACTTGACCTCGAAGAAGATCTCCTTCGGGCCAGGCTCGCGAAGCGTGATGGTGGTGCGGTGGAACTGGGTGGTGGCGTCGTCACAGGCGTATGCGAGGACCTCGGGCATAGTGACTCCTGAACTCTAGGGTTAAAGCAGCGCGGCGCCGCGGTGCCCATAATTATCCCGTACCGCTCCCGCTTAAGTCGGCGAAACCAGATTCTTGGTGCCGGCCGTTTACCTGCCGTTCACCTAAAGACGCAGAACCCGTCACCTTCACCCCATAACTTCTAGCTGGGGCGCGTGGGCGCCTTCGGAAGGAGTTCCATGTCGCTGCGGATTCTCGCGGCCGCCGGTGCCTGCGCTTTGCTCGCGTCGGCGTGTGCGCCGACTTCAAGCCCTCAGTCCGCCTCGGTCGCGACCCGGCCGGCGGGCGTTAATTGCCCCGGCGGGACGCTGAAGGGTGAGGGCGCCTCGTCGCAGAAGATCTTCCTGGAGGAGATGGTGCAGGCCTACACGCGCATCTGCCCTGGTACCGCCGTCGAATACACCTCTTCCGGTTCGGGTGCGGGCGTCAAGGCGTTCATCGGCGGGGCCGTCGACTGGGCCGGGTCCGACTCGCCGTTACGCACCAAGGCCAAAGACGGCGTCGTGGAGGCGGATCAGGCCGCCAAGCGCTGTGGCGGCAATCCGGCGGTCAACCTGCCCATGGTGTTCGGGCCGATCGCGATCGCGTACAACGTCGACGGCGTGGACCAGCTGAACCTATCGCCCAGCGTGATCGCTCGTATCTTCGACGGTCAGATCACCACGTGGAACGCTCCAGAGATCGCCGCCGACAATCCCGGCATCACCCTCCCGGCCGCGGACATCGGCATCTTCTACCGGGCCGACGAGTCTGGCACCACCGAGAACTTCACCGAGTATCTCGCCGAGGCCACCGACGGCGCGTGGCCGCATGAACCAGCCAAAGCATGGGCCGGTTCGGCCGGCGAAGGCAAGGAGAAGAGCGCCGGGGTCGCCGAAGGCGTCCTTACCACCCGTAACTCCATCGCCTACATGGAATGGGGGGCTGCCCTTGAGCGCGGCCTGAAGGTCGCCGCCATTGACGGCGTGACGCTATCGGGTACGACCGCCTCCGCCGCGCTCGAAGCCGCCGAGGTCACCGGCAGCGACGGCGATCTCCGGCTGAAGCTCGATTACACCCCCGGCGACGGCGCCTATCCCGCTGTCATGGCCACCTACGAGATCGTGTGTTCAACCGGCGGCACCAACCCTGACCTCCTACGCGACTTCCTTACCTTCGTCGCCGCCGATCAGACCCAGGCGGGCGTCTCGACGCTCGGCTACGCGCCGCTGCCACCCGCGCTGCGCGACCAGGTCGCCGAGTCCATCGCCGCAGTGCGCTAGGAGCAGGCCATGAGCAACCAGCCTGAGATCCAAAGCACCAGCCGAGTTGGCGACGTCTTGTTCGGCGGCGCGGCGAAGATCGCCAGTGGCGGCATCGTCCTGATCGTCCTGATAATCGGGATCTTCCTGCTGTCCAACGCGTGGCAGCCGCTCCTAGACAACTCGGCCAACTTCTTCACCAGCACCGAGTTCCGGGCCTCGACGAAACCACCGCGCTTCGGCGTCGCGGCCCTCCTGTGGACGACGCTGCTGACCTCCGCTGTCGCGCTCGCCATCGCCGTCCCAGTCGCCATCGGCCTCGCACTACTGCTCACGCAGTACGTAACCGGCCGGGTCGCCTCCGCGATCGCGTTCGTCATCGACCTCTTGGCCGCCGTCCCGTCAGTGATCTTCGGGCTGTGGGGCATCAAGATCTTCGGACCCGCGATCCAGCCCTCCGCACACCTCATCGAGAACCTGCTCGGCTGGATTCCCCTGTTCGGCGACGGCCAGGTCGCCTCCCCCGGCACCGTGTTCACCGCATCGCTTGTCCTAGCGATCATGATCTTGCCGATCATCACCGCCCTGACCCGCGATGTCTTCGCCCAGACCCCGCGCGAGACCATCGAGGGGGCCCTCGCGCTTGGCGCTACCCGCTGGGAGGTCACGCGGCTGGCCGTCCTACCCTATGGCCGCTCCGGCGCCATCGCGGCCGCGATGCTCGGCCTCGGCCGCGCTCTCGGCGAGACGATCGCCGTCATGCTGATCCTGTCGAAGGTCGCCCGCTTTGACGTCTCTGTCTTCAGCGGAGGCGAGACGTTCGCGTCGATCATCGCCCGTAACGCCCCCGAGTTCGATACCCCCTATAAGGCGGGCGTCTACATTTCGGCGGGCCTGGTGCTGTTCGTGCTGACGTTCGCAGTCAACGCTCTCGCCCGAGTCGTGGCAGAGCGCGGAAAGGCCAAATCGTGACAACACCGCTGAACCTACGCCGGCCCTCCGGGGCCCGGGCGTTCAAGAACTCCCTGGCGACCTTCGGGGTTTGGGCAGCCGTCGCGATCGCGACCCTGCCGCTGCTTTGGATCCTTGCCTCCGTCACCATCAAGGGCGCGCCCCTGCTGTTCACCGTTGGCGCCGACCACACGATCGTCTGCGTCGATGAGAGCGACCTGCGCGTGCCCACCAGCCAGTGCGGCACCGAGGAAGACGCCAAGGGCGGAACCACCCGGGCGGACGGCCTACGCTGGGCCTTCCCGTCGGGCGGTAAGCACGTGGCGGTCGGTGAGAAGGTGAACCTGTACCGCGTCGATACGGCCTACCCGGCTGCGGACCATATCGTCTACGTCGATAGCGATGGCGCGGGCGAGGCCCGGTTCTTCTCCTTGCAGTGGTGGACCTCTTCACTCGGCAACGCCACCTCCAAGGACTCCCAGGGCGGTGCTCTGCAGGCGATCTACGGCACCCTCCTGCTCGGCCTGCTGACCGCCGCGATCGCCGTGCCCGGCGGCATGCTGGGCGCGATCTTCCTCGTCGAATACGGCCGCGGCACCCGGGCCGCCCGCGTCGTCTCGTTCATGGTGGACATCCTCACCGGCGTCCCGTCGATTGTCGCTGCCCTATTCGTCTACGCGATGTTCATCACCACGTTCGGGATGAAACGCTCTGCGATCGCGACGGTGGTGGCGCTCGCGCTGCTGATGCTCCCGATGGTCCTTCGCTCCACGGAGGAGATGCTCAAACTGGTCCCCGACTCCCTTCGCGAGGCTGCTTACGCCCTCGGAGTACCGAAGTGGAAGACGATCCTGCGCATCGTCGTGCCGACATCGTTCAACGGCATCCTGACGGGCGTCGTGCTCGGCATAGCCCGCGTCATGGGCGAGACCGCGCCGCTGCTGATCCTCATCGGCTATGCGAAATACCTGTACCTTGACCCATTCGGCGACTCGATGGGGGCTCTGCCGACGATGATCAGCGACGGCATCTCCGTGCCCGACGGCGACGCCGGCTCCGACCGCGTCTGGGCTGCCGCCCTCACCCTGATCCTGATCGTCATGGTCCTCAACCTCCTGGCGCGGCGCATCGCCGCCAAAACCAAGCTCTAGTAAAGGAAACGGCATGTCGAAGCGCATCGAAGTGAGGGACCTCGACGTCTACTACGGCAAATTCCACGCCGTGAATCAGGTCAACCTCACCGTCCAGCCACGCACCGTCACCGCATTCATCGGCCCGTCGGGGTGCGGGAAGTCGACGGTGCTGCGGACCCTGAACCGCATGCACGAGGTGATCCCTGGCGCCTACTGCACCGGACAAGTCCTCCTCGACGGCACCGACCTGTACGCCCCAGGCGTCGATCCGGTGGCGGTCCGCCGGATCGTCGGGATGGTATTCCAGCGACCCAACCCATTCCCGTCGATGTCGATCTACGACAACGTCGCCTCCGGGCTGAAGCTAAACGGTGAACGCAACAAGCAGGTCCTCGACGAGGCCGTCGAGACGGCGCTCAAGGGCGCGAACCTGTGGAAGGAGGTCAAGGACCGCCTCGACAAAGCCGGAATGGGTCTGTCGGGCGGACAACAGCAACGCCTTTGTATCGCACGCGCGATCGCCGTCAAGCCGGAAGTGCTGTTGATGGACGAGCCGTGCTCGGCCCTCGACCCGATCTCCACCCTCGCCGTCGAGGACCTCATCCACGAACTCAAGGAGAGCTATACCGTCGTCATCGTCACCCACAATATGCAGCAGGCGGCGCGTGTATCCGACGAGACCGCGTTCTTCAACCTGAAGGCGCAGGGCGAGCCCGGGCATCTCGTAGAGATCGGGCCGACAGAACAGATCTTCCACAACCCAACCCAGCAGGCCACCGAGGATTACATCACCGGCCGCTTCGGCTAGGAGTTGAGCTCCTTGGGCTCGTAGGCGTCGAGAAGACCTAGGAGCGCGTTCTCGACGACCTCCATCATCGCCGGGTGGATCCAGTACTGGCCGCGCGCCATCTCCGGAACCGACAGCCCGAAGGACATCGCCTGGATCAGCGGCTGGATTACCGTCGCCGCATGGGGTCCTACGATGTGCGCGCCGAGCAGGTGCCAGGTGCGAGGATCGGCCAGGAGCTTGACGAAGTGATGGCCCTCGTCTTCACTAGCCCACCCGTAGGCAACGTCCGCATACTTCTGCCGGGCCGCGACGTAAGGGACGCCCCATTCGATGAGTTGCTGCTCGGTAGCGCCGACTGCCGCGACCTGCGGGTCGGTGAACACCGCGGACGGCACGTACCGGTGGTCGGTCTCGGCGAGCTCGCCGGTGGCAAGGAGGTTGGCGGCGACGGTGCGGGCCTCGGCGTTCGCGACGTGCTTCAGCAAGAAGCTAGACGACACGTCGCCGAGCGCCCAAATGTGCGGCTGCGACGTGCGCTGGTGTTTGTCGACGCGAATCTGGCCCGACTCGTCGACCTCCACCCCGGCGGCGGCTAGGTTTAGGTCGGAGTTCCGGATGCGGCCGGTGGCGACGAGGATCGCGTCGGCGAGGTACTCGTATTCGACGCCATTGCGGTCGACGGTGACGACGACGGCCCCGTCCGGCCCTTCGGCGATCTCGGATACGCTCTGGTTGAGGATGAGGTTGACGCGGCGAGCGTGCTCGGTGACGAACGCGTCGGCGACCTCTCGGTCATGGCCGCGCAGCAGCACCTTGGAGCGGTTGATCTGCGTCACCTGCGATCCGAGCGCACTGAAGATCTGCGCGAACTCGCAGGCGACGAAGCCGCCGCCGATGACGACGAGTCGCCGCGGCAGCTCGGGCAGGCGCATGATGTCGTCGGAGGTGTGGATGAATCCCTTAAGGTCGTCCGGAACGTCGACCTCAAGAGGACGCGGGCTAGAACCGGTGGCGATAACGACCTGGTCAGCGCTGATCTGGAAGTCGTCGATCAAAAGGGTGTGGGGATCGACGAACGACGCGTGACCCTCGAACAGGGTGACGTTCTCTCCGCGTTCCCGCCACTGCTTACCGCCCTTCGAGATCGGGTCGATGCGCCCGAAGATACGGTCGACGAGCGCAGGCCAGTCAGCCCCCCGAGACTCCAGCGCCACCCCGAGCCGAGCCGCCTGGGCCGGGAAAGTCGCGGCCTCGGCCGCCGCGACGAACATTTTGGTCGGGATGCACCCGCGGTTGAGGCAGGTGCCGCCAAACGTCGGATTCTGCTCGATGAGCGCCACATCCAAGTGGGCGAAGCGTTCGTCGATGATCGTATTCCCAGAGCCGGAGCCGATGACCGCCACGTCGAAGTGCTGCATGGAACCCATCATGTCATGCAAGCTGAAAGCAACTGTCCGAGCGGCCGACGAGTCGCATCCGCAAACGATCGCCCGGGCTACTAGGATCCTTCAATATGAGCGGATGGGCAGTGGTCACGGGCGCCTCGGGCGGCCTGGGCGAGGGATACGCGACAGAGTTGGCGCGGCAGGGCGCGAACGTGCTGCTGGTAGCCCGTAGCGCCGACAAGCTGACCGCCTTGGCCGAGCGCCTCCGCCGCGAGTTCGGCGTGGAGGTCGAGGCTTGGCCGTGTGACCTGACCAACCGTGGTTCCCGCGCCGTCCTCGTCGCCGATCTGATGTCTCGAAACGTCCACACCCTGGTCAACAACGCCGGGTTCGGGACGCTCGGGGAGTTCGTGGACCTCGAACTGAGCCGCATCCAGGCGGAGGTGGAACTGAACGTCGTCGCGTTGACCGAGCTGACGCACACCGTATTGCCTGGTATGAAAGCCCGCGGCCGCGGCGCAGTAATCAATATCGCCAGTACCGGCGCCTTCCAGCCGATCCCGAAGTTCTCGACTTACGCCGCCACCAAGGCATACGTGCTCCGTCTGTCCGTCGGGCTGTGGGGCGAATTGAAGGGCACCGACGTGCGGGTCCTAGCCGTGTGCCCCGGCCCCACCGAGACTTCCTTCTTCGACGTCGCCGGCGACGACGGCGTCAGGGTCCGGCGGCGCACAGTCGAACAAGTGGTGGCCTCGTCCTTCAAGGCGCTGCGGAAGCGCCGTCCGTACGTCGTCGACGGCTTCCAGAATGCGATCCTGGCCCAGACGACACGGCTCGTTCCGACGAGCCTGGCTACCAGCTTGGCCGGCTGGGTCGCGACCCACTAGCTGACGGTGACGGTGCGGGTTTCTTGGACGTTGCCCGCACCCTCGTAGACGTCCTCGACGGCGATGTGGTAGCTGCCGGGTTTGAGTTCGACCGTGGCCGTCCATTCCAACCAGCCGTCGCTGTTCGGGGTTCGGTCGACCTGCGCGGACAGGCTCGCGACCTCCGCAGCGTCCCCCCCGGAGACGACGACGCGGGGCGCGGCGGCGGTCGGCTGAGTCAACCCGGTGATCACGACCTGCCCGGAGCCGACCTTCGCGCCGTTGCTCGGCGTGTTGATCCACAGCTTGCCAAGCGGGTCGAGACCGGATCGGCGGTGAAGGCCGGTGAACAACTCAGGGGGCGACCCGCCGTCGGCTTTGAACTGAACGGCGAGACCGGGGAGCTGCAACACCTCGGCCGCGGTGTAGACCATCTGGTCCTTAGCGCGAGCCGCATCGGCCTCGGTGGTGAAATTGGCGTAGGCCGTGGCGCTGAGGTCGATGGTCAGCGTGTTGCCTTCCAGAGTCGCGGCGAGGATCCGGCCGGGCGTCCACGCGGAGACGTAGTCCGGATCCTGTGGGGCCAGCGACAGGATCGCACTGATGGAGGTTTGCAACAGGTCACCCGAGACCGGCAAGGCCCGCAGTTCGCGGTAGAGGAGACGGTCGTCGCGACCGACATAGTACACGGGCACCGCATGCACCTGCGCGGGCAACGACTGCGAGGTCGACGCGCTGGGCACCGTCGCAGTCACGACCGATGGGCTGGGCTGTCGGGTGTGGCGGGACGTGGTCGCCCAGGCGATGGAGCCGCCGATCACGAGTGCGCCGCCGACGATGGATGCGGCGATCGACAGCGGCAGGCCGCGGCGACGGTGTTCGTTGAAGCTGCGGAGTTCCAGCTCCAGGGTCTCGGTTCCGGGGGCCTGGACCAGGCGGGTGGCCGAGCGCAGCGCGGCGGTGACCTCGTCGGACAGCGACTCGATGGCGCCGGGCTGGCTGGTCGGGGCGGGGTCGCCGACGGCTTTCCGCAGCGCGACCCGGGCCGTCTCGAGGCGCTGATTGCACTTCTTGACGGTCATCCGCATGATGCGAGCGAGTTCGGGTCCGAAGATGGATAGGTAGTGGGATGTTACGAGGATCTCGCCGAACTTTGGGGGCAGGCCAACGATGGCCTCACAGATCTCACGCTGGCGCGCATCAGCGACCTCTAGCAGGACGAGCGGCGACGACCCGCGCACGACCCTTGCTTGATGCACGACCTGCTCGGCGAGGTATTCGACGCGCTCCGTCGGATCGACGATCCGGCGTTCGCGACGCGCCAACCCGATTAGGGCGGTGCGGAGAATGTGGCCGGACTCGCTCTCGGCGCCGAGAACCACCGTCAGGCGGTGGAGCCTAGCGCCGTGCTCCTCGAACAGGTCGGTGAGCCAAGCATCGCTGGATGTCACGCAACCCTCCCCAGGCGCTCAGCCGAACGGACAAACACAGGCACCATCTTGCCGTGCGATCGGCCAGCAGGGTTCACTTTTGGCCAGAATGACCAGCCAAATCGTTCATTTCCCAGCTGACTAGGCATTTCACCCTATGTCCCGACCTTGAACTTGATGCCTTTCTTGCGAGGCAATAGGTCCGCGGCAGGCTCGGCATAGTCGACGGCCGTGACCCGGCCGAAGCGCACGTGGAACGAGGTCACCGAGACCAGCGTGCAGCGTCGCCGGCGCGGATCATGCGGCAGGAGAGCACCGGTGGCGTCCCGGCGGGCGATCTCGATCGGCAGCTGGTGGCTGACGAGCAGAGCCTGGCCTGCCTCGCCAGCGGCGGCTGCGGCGTCGACGATCGCACCCCGCATCCGCGCGGCGATCTCAACATATGGCTCGCCCCAGCTGGGCTTTAGCGGATTGAGGACGTGACGGATCATCGAGACGTCACGCAGGGCCTTGTTGTCCTCGCCGAAGATCTTCCCCTCGAACGCATTGGCGGCTTCGATAAGGCGGTCATCGATCGCGACCTCAAGATGCTGGAACAAGGCGGCAGTCGGGGCTAGGGTCTCGCGGGCGCGTAGGAGCGGCGAGCTAACCAGGTGGGTAAGGGGGACGTGACGCCAATACTCGGCGAGGCGCTCAGCCATCTGACGCCCAAGGTCGGACAGGCCGAAGCCGTCGAGCCTCCCGTAGAGGACGCCGTCGGGGTTGTGGACCTGACCGTGCCGCATCACGTGCACGACCGTTGCGCCACCCATGCTCAGGACTCCTTGGCCGGGGCGTCCTTGCGGCGACGGCGGCGCCGCTGCGACGGCTTGGTGTCGGGCAGGCCTTGGGCGATGCGCTCCTGCCGGCGGTGGTCGGCGAACCGGGCCAGGCCGTCGACGAGGGCCTCATAGCTCGGCGAGTCGGACGTGACGTCGACACGCAGGCCGTGCATTCGGCAGGCCTCCGCGGTGGCGGGGCCGATCGCGGCGATGACGGAGGCGGCGTGGGGCTTGCCAGCGATGCCGATCATGTTCCGCACCGCCGACGACGACGTGAACACCACGGCGTCGAACATGCCGGTCTTGATGCGCTCCCGAACCTCCGCCGGCGGCGGGGCGGCGCGAACGGTCCGGTACGCCGTCACCTCTTCGATCTCCCAGCCCAAGTTGGTCAGGCCTTCGACGAGGTCGGCGACCGAGACGTCGGCGGTCGGGATGAGCACCCGGTTCAGCGGGTCGATGAGGTCGTCGTGCGCGGGGAACTCCAGCGCGAGATCGTGGGCGGTGGACCCCTCCAGCGGCACCAAGTCCGGCCGAATCCCCACCTTCGCTAGGGCCTCGACGGTGCCGCGGCCGACGGCGGCCAGGTGGATACCGGCCATGGCGCGGGAGTCGAGGCCGTACTCGGCGAGGCGCTCGATGATCGCGGCCACTGAATGCGGGGACGTGAACACCAGCCACAGATAGCGACCGTCGACGATACCCCGAACCGCCTTCTCCATGGCGTTCTCGGTGCGCGGCGGCTCGATAGACATCGTGGCGACGACCTCGCTGGTCGCGCCGAAGCGGGCGAGATGGTCGAGGAGTTCCTTCGGTTCATCCTTGGTGCGGGGCACCAGGACGCTCCAGTCAAACAACGGCTTCGACTCAAACCAGTCGACGCGGGCCCGCACGGCCTCCCCGATGTCGGGTCCGACGAGCAGGTACCGATAGCCGTTACAGGGGGTGACATCGACCGTCGACCAGGTGCTGAGCCGGGCCCGCTGTGCCGTCGTCGCGAGGCAGGTGATCTGGAAGACCTCCGCAGAGGCGCCGAAGCGTTCCTTGCCCGCCGCGATCACATCTTGCAGCTTCTCGTCCGACGTGCGGATGATGATGATCCGCGCGTTCGGCCACTCCTCCGGGACGCTGCAGCACGCGTCGAACGCCGCCGTCACGCCCGTCGGGACGATGCCGGCGTAGGTCATCACCGCCGACCAGGTGCCTACTCCGGGCACGAGATGGGCCCGGAAGTTACTCTCGGCTAGGACCCGCTCCACGATCGCCCCGTGGCGGCGATCGCTGAGAAAGTCATCCGCAGACAGCCGGACGACAAAGCGGCCCGTTCCAGCCAGACCGATGAGCTGAGCGACCTCGTCGTCCTCGACGAGGACCACCTCGCCCTGCGGCTCGATGTCGACGCTGGCCAGTTGCTCGATCATCGCCAACTCGTCGACGACAAGCACCTCGGCGCTGGTGACTTCCCGAACCCCGGCGACGCTGATAAGGCCCGGGTCGCCGGGTCCATAGGCCACGAAGGCGATGGAACCAGCGGGCGCGGTGGTCGGGAATGTCACGTAACGAACTCCTGCAGCTGCCCCGCTCCGCTACGCGCGGGCGGGCCCTAGATCACTTGCCGGCGCGGCGACGCTGAATGCGAGTGCGCTTCAGCAGCTTGCGGTGCTTCTTCTTGGCCATGCGCTTGCGGCGCTTCTTGATGACGGAGCCCACTTTGTGCCTTTCAGTATCCGTCCCCGCGGGAGGGTAATAGTAAATTGCCGGGTTTATCCCGGCGGACTCCACATGTTAACCCGCTCGTCGGCGTGCCGCCAATCGTTAACTTCGGGTGAGGAGCCCGCGCGGAGTTTAGGCTACAGCTCTGCGCTGCGTCGTGCACAAGCCTCGACGGCGGCCAGGAACGCCGCCCTCACGCCTCGCTCGTCGAGGACGCGCAGGGCTGCGGCGGTCGTGCCGGCGGGAGACGTGACGCGCTCGCGCAGCACGGTCGCGGACTCGCCGGAACTCTCGAGCATCGCGGCGGCGCCGCCGAACGTACCGACGACTAGCCGGGTCGCCTGGTCGCGGGTTAGGCCCTGGTGAACCCCAGCCTCGATCATCGCCTCTGCGACGGCGAACAGATAGGCAGGACCGGAACCGGACAATGCCGTAACGGCATCGAGTCTGTCCTCGGCCACGACTAGGGTGCTGCCGACGGCAGTCATTAGCTCGACGACCTGGGCGATATGGTCATCGCCGGCGTGGGTGCCGGGAGCGATTCCCGAGACACCTTTGCCGACCTGCGCAGGTGTGTTAGGCATGACGCGGACGACGGGCTGCGCGTTTGGCAGGTGTTCGGCTAGGCGCGCCAGGGTGACGCCGGCGGCGATGGAGACGACGAGCGTCGTGGGCCTGATCGTCGCAGCGGCCTCGGTGAGCACCTCGGGCACCTGGGCGGGCTTGACCGCGACGAACAAGACCTCACAGGTCGCGGCCTCGTCCAGGGATGCGGAGGTGACACCGAGGCTGGCGAAGTGCGCTAGGCGGGCCTGGTCGCGGTCAACGACGCGGATGTCGTCGGGGGCGATGCCGGCGGCTACCCACCCGTTAACGAGGGCCTCCCCCATCGCCCCAGCGCCGACGATGGAGATCATGAGACGAGCAGTTCGGCGATCTGGACCGCGTTGAGGGCAGCGCCCTTGCGGAGGTTGTCGTTGCTGATGAACAGCACTAGGCCATTCTCGCCGACACTCTGATCCTGGCGGATGCGCCCGACGTAGCTGGGGTCAGTGCCCGCCGCCTGGAGCGGGGTGGGGACGTCGGAGAGCGCGACGCCGGGGGCGCCGTCGAGGACGGCGCGTGCCTCGTTCGGGCTGATCGGCTTGGTGAACCGCGCGTGGATGCTGAGCGAATGCCCGGTGAAGACCGGGATGCGCACGCACGTGCCGGCGACTAGGAGATCGGGCAGGTGGAGGATGCGGCGGGACTCGTTGCGGAGTTTCTTCTCCTCGTCGGTCTCGCCTTCGCCGTCGTCGACGAGGCTGCCGGCGATGGGCAGGGCGTTGTAAGCGATGGGGCGCACGTAGGGGCCGAGGTCGGCGGGCGTGAATCCGGCGCCGTGGGTCAGGGTGCGGGGGTCGTCGATCTCGGCGAGCTGCCGGGCGAGGGCCTCGACGCCGGCGAGGCCGGAACCGGAGACGGCCTGGAGAGTGGTGATCTGCATCGCTTCTAGGCCGGCGAGGTCGTGTAGGACCTTCATGACGGGCATCGCGGCCATGGTGGTGCAGTTCGGGTTGGCGATGATGCCGATCTCGGCCTTGGCGACGTCTTCGGGGTTGACCTCGGAGACGATCAGGGGCACGCGGGCATCGCAGCGCCACGCGGACGAGTTGTCGACGACCGTCGCGCCCGCGCTGGCGACCTGCGGGGCCCACTGCTTGGATGTGCCGCCGCCGGCGGAGAACAGGGCGACGTCGATGCCGGCAAAGTCGGCCTTGGCGATGTCTTCGACGACGACGTCGCAGCCCTTCCAGGCCAGCTTCTTGCCCGCGGACCGCTCCGAGGCGAAGAACCGGATGTCGTCGACGGGGTAGTCCCGCTCCACCAACACCCTACGCATGACCTCGCCAACCTGACCGGTGGCGCCAAAGACTCCAACGCGCATGACGAGATTCTACAGCGCGACTCCCCACCGGCCCGGCGACGACCGCACCCTGGCTGGGATCAGTCCTGCGGGTGTTCTAGTTCGTTCTTGACCCACTTTTCCCCGCGCTTGACGGCGTATCCAGACAGCGCGAACAGAAGCAGAAGCAGGACCTGAACCTTCCTGCCCTCGGCGGGCCAGTTCGAGCCGAAGCTGGGCGGGATAGTCGCCATCAGCGCCAACCCGCTCAAGATCGTCATCCATATGAACACAATAAGAACCCACTGATACTCGGGAATCAGCTCCTTCATCGTTACGTCTCCTTACGACCTACCCGAGGGGCCATCAATCACGCGAGCCGCACTCTTTTCCGATAATTCCTAAGCACTTCGCACCACGTCTACTTCCGTACCCAGACAAGACTGCAATGGCCACGAGCATCCCCTGAATCAAAAAGCCAAGCTTTGGCCAACTCGGACTCATACACAGCGGCACTGACACCACCAGGGCTGCACAACTCAGGCTCACAATAAAGATCAGCGACCCAACTAACCACTCACCGTCAGTTTTCCTCATTACTCAACTCCCGATTCCCTTCACTCACATTCATACTTTGTGATCTCTGAAAAACAAGTCGATCCGACACAACGGGCATCACGCATCAGGGCCACCACCAGAGCCGAGGCCCTGCGACAAGACCTTCCGTCACTCATTCATCTCCCGAGAGAACCAACCTCCCGACAGGTAGACTCCTCCGCCAACCATTACGCCGAACCCAATCTGAAGCACAAGTAGACCATTGCCTCGTCCTGAACTAGCGGCAGCCAGGATGGTGGCGACCCCTGATTGTCACTTTCCGATCCAATGAATGCTTGGCTCATCATCAGCAGCAACGCCCTAAGACAAGGAGACGTTGAGCAACCCGAACTCGCAAACACAGCTGCCCTGCGCCCCAAATCTCCTCTCCCCTCTCCGTTGACTGGCGCACCATCATTGGTTCAGCAACTGGAAGCAAGAGACGACTCCAACGACATCAGCCGCCCCGAAGCAAAGTAGCCCCGATATTCACGGCTAACAATTCTCCTCGTACATAGATTTCCTGCTGGGCGAAGCGGGAAATGGAATGCCCCCATGGCAAGACCGACGACATCAGTCTCCCGCTTCACCATCGCAACTCAGGAACACGAGTTCTTCAACAGGAGATTACTCAACAGTAATACACCAACGTTCGCCTCCCAGTGATCCCGAATAGTTACATCATCCCTGATACGTCCGCCCCTCCGGAGAGCCTGGGGCGAACATCTGGCTCGACACTGTAACTCTCCGGTTACTCCGGTCCGGACGACTATACAGGTTCGGGATATCTCCGTCCGCAAGGAAACATCTACAGAAGCTGGAAGCAACTGATGATGCCTGTGATGTTAACCCCTGCCAGAGCGAAAACACCACCGACACAGGCAGCACAGATCGGGACCACACCGCTCGCACAGGCACTGCCGCAAATCCCGGCCACCAGCCACGCCACTACGGCGTCCACACCAAGGATCGCGCCGAGGCAGAGAGCAACTTCCCAGGTCCCTTCCGCGCCAGCGGAGGCTTGGAATTGGGTCAGCGCTTGTCGCGCCTGCTGCTCACTAACGGTACTGACGTCGATGGTCTTGTCGTTCGACATTGCCCCGTCGTTCAGGGTCTTCACCCGGTAGGCCCTGCCGGATTCTTTCCAGACCTGCGTCTCAGAGTAGCTCAACAGGTCGAGGTCGGTTGAGAACACAGCTGTCACGTTGCTGGGAAGCTCGTACTGCCCGGCAACTGGAACGGTCACGGTTAGATAGTCGACGCCGTCAGAGGCGCGGACCTTGCCCACCTTGGTCTTGTCGTACTGCAGAGCCTCACGCTTCACCTCGGTCTTGATACTTCCACCCGATTGGAGGCGATCGAAGGCGTCACGCAGTCTGGAGATGACCGCCGGGTCGCGGACCTCTTTCACCTCGCTCGGTGGTGCGCAGTCGGCGCGCGCCACCGCGCCACCTCCTGCGAGCGCGAGGGCGACTCCCAGGGCCAGGGTGATCACCCACTTGATCAGTCGGTTGTCTTGTCGAACGGTCTTGACTCGAGACTGCATTTTCCTTTCCTCCTCACTGAGTCCGGTGCCCGCAGGCGAACTGCGGCATGTCGTCGTTCATGTTCTCCTGCACGCCGATGTTTCGACGGCTCAGACGCCTCAGTCGATTCGACCTGCTACTACAGCGCTGCAACTCAAGTTCACCACCTGCTGCTGGCGCATGCAAGTCGTCCCATTGGCCGTTATATTTCGTTAACTACCGCGCCGAGGTTTTAACGGTCAAAGCCAGGCGACGTGGGGCTTTAGCAAGGCGTAGCCGACGAAGGCGAAGATGTCCAGGAGGCTGTGAACCACGACCAGGGGCACGACTCGCTTGGTCTTGAGGTATAGCCAGCCTAGGAGGAGGCCCATCACGGCATTTCCTATGAAACCGCCGAAGCCTTGGTAGAGGTGGTAGCCGCCCCTAATCAGGGCCGAGGCGACGATGATCGTCACCAGCTTGCCACCGGATTGGCGCCAGCGGGTGAAGAGGTAGCCGATCATCACGACCTCCTCCAGCACGCCGTTCATGACGGCCTTGCCGATGAGGACGGGGATGGTCCACCAGGCGGCGCCAAGGTTCGCCGCGGCGATCGTCGTGTTGATCCCTAGGGCGCGGGCGGCGAAATAGAATCCCAGCCCTGCGACGCCGATGCCGGCAAATACCGCGAATCCGACGCCGAGATCGAAGCGAGGCCTTTTGAAGTCGAAACCCATGGCTCGGAACGGCCCGCCGTGGGGTCTGCGGAAAACCCACAGGAGATACAGCACCAAGGCCACCGGCATCAGCGGAAAGATCAGGCCGGCGATCTGATAGGCGAAGTCGAGCCAGGGGCGGTCCGGCGTCGCAGCCGAGTTCATTGCCGTGGTTTGTTGGTTTAGAGGCTGCGGCCGCGTTAGCTTCTCGATCAGCGACAGCAGCGAGTAGGCCGCCGACTGGCCAAGTGAGATCCCAAGGACCACCAGTATTTCGACGCGCAGGCGCCTAGAGTCGTTCATGTCAGCTATTGAAGGCGTTCTGCGCGGCCACCAGGCCCTCGGAGATGAGCTTTTCGACGGCATCGCCCGCGACCGCGGCGTCGACGCGCATGGCCTCCAGGTCGGCGGGCTTCATCTTGGCCAGGACGTAGTCAGCCGCGCTCTGGCGGCCTGGGGGGCGGCCGATACCGACGCGGACGCGCAGGAAGTCGCCGGTGCCGAGGTGGGCGCGGATCGACTTGAGGCCGTTATGACCGTTGTCTCCGCCGCCGATCTTGAGGCGCAGGCGTCCCGGTTCCAGGTCAAGTTCATCGTGAATAACGACGATGTCCTCCGGTATGACCTTGTAGAACCGGGCCACGGCAGCCACGGCGGCACCGGACTCGTTCATGTACGTCGTCGGCTTGACCAGGATGACCTTCGTGCTCCCCAGCCATCCCGTCGCGACCTCGGCGGAGCGTCCCCTGGCAAGGCTGAAGCTCACCGGGATACGGCCCGCGAGGTCGTCTACCGCCCAGAAGCCAACGTTATGCCTGGTCGGGGCGTAGGTCGGGCCCGGATTCCCGAGCCCGACCACTAGGTGAAGCGATTCGCTCACTCGGCCTCGGCGGCCGCGTCGCCCTCAGCCTCGGTGCCCTCGACCGGCTCGGCGGCCGCGAGGACGATGCTGACGACCAGGTGCTCCGGATCAAGGTGCGCTTCGACGCCCTCGGGCAGCTTCAGGTCGCCAACGACGATGTGCGCGCCGACCTCGAGACCAGCGACAGAGACCTCGATCTCGTTCGGGATGGCGGTGGCGGGGGCCAGCACCGGCAGGGCCATGATCTCGTGGTTGACGATGGCCCCGGAACCGACCGGAGAGCCGACAAAGTTCAGGGGGACGTCGACGGAGACCTTCTCGGAGGCCTTGACCAGCAGGAGGTCGACGTGCTCGAGGAACCCGGTCAGCGGGTCGCGCTGGACCTGCTTCGGGAGGGTCAGCACCGGCTGCTTAGCGCCGTCAACCGTGATCTCGAGCAGCACGTTGGCCTGGCGCAGCGCGAGGAAGGTCTCCTTGTTCGGCAGCGCGATGTGAACGGGGTCGGTGTTGTGACCGTAAATGACGGCGGGAATCCGGTCGGCACGGCGTAGCTTACGGGCAGCGCCCTTGCCGAACTCGGTGCGGGTGGCGGCGTCGAGCTTGACGTTAGCCATGGTTGCCTCCTTCAGGGGATACAGGTACGCGCCTGAAGGGGTGCTAGTCGATAACGGACCGGATGTCCCTCGCCAGGCAGCCTGAACAGGCTATCCTCCACTGCGGGCTGCGCCCAAATCAACTCACGCACTGGCGTGGCGTTGAAAATGGTCGACATCATGTCGGGTCACCAGCATCACCGTCATGACGACAGCCAGCGCAGCCGCGCAGGGTGCGACTGCCGCTATCGGAGCGACAACCTGGGCCAACTCAGGGTTTCCAGCGCCTCGAATCACTCCCCAGCAGAATGACCCGACTGCCGCCGGGAGCACCCACGCGAGAGTTTCCAGCGTCGCGCCGAGCAGCAGCGCCGGCCTCCGGATTCCCAGACTGCGGCGCAGAACCAATTCGATGGCGCGCCGCCGCCATGCAAGCGCGACGAGGGCCGCAGTCAACGCTCCCGCCCCACCCACGCCGAGTCATTCAGCGATCCGAGCCACCGTCAAGTACGCCATCACGACTCCTTCCAGCGCCCAGCGCAGCGCGCATCGAGACAGCTTCGTCGCGGTTCGGCGGCCTTGCCCACTCACGCGGTACCCCCTTTGGCAGCCGCACCACTTGCGCCAGCCATCCGCTACCACCCGACAGATCAAAACCGTCCGATCAGACTCAAGACACTGACCGGTGACCTCCAGCCCGAGATCGTCCAAACGAGCGAAGGCAGCCAGATCGGGGATGGTGAAGGCGGCACCAGGCACGTCGATGCTCGTCGGGGCCGGCCCTACCACGACGACCAAGTTTTGGCCGTAACCTGCGGGGTGCGATTCGCGAGTTCCCTCATCGTGCGGGCCGCCTAGGCGGCGTCAGTGATCGGGCTGGCGCGGGCCGATGTCGTTGACGAACTCGACGTGTGGCCCGTCGTCGCACATCGCGATCGACGTCATCGACGTGGCGGCCAGGTTCAGCCGACGCGCGGGCATCAGGTCGAGGCCCAGGACCATCTTGAGGCAGCTCATGATAGGCCCCCAGTGGCTGACGACCACCGTGGTTCCGCCCGCTTCCAGGAGCTTTTCGAAGCTGGGGCGGACGCGCTCGTGCAGTTCGACATGGCTTTCGCCGCCGGGGACACGGAACGTCTCGTCGGAAAAGAACCGCAGCATCGCATCCGGTTGCTCCGCGCGGAGCTGGTCGCCGGAGCGGCCGTCCCACTCTCCAAAACCGAGTTCGTCCCAGTCCGGGTCGGAGATCGGCGATACACCCAGCTCGGTCGCGACCGCCACCGCCGTCTGCTGGGCGCGAGCCAGCGATGAGCTCAGTACCCGTGCCGGGGCCCCGCCCAGGAATGCCTTGACCCGGCCTGCTAGGTCATCGGCCTGGGCGAGGCCGCGCTCGTTCAGCGGAGGATTGGCCCCGCCCTTGCCGTCCCAAATCCCCGCGACCGTGAAGTCGGTGACGGCGTGACGGCAAAGGATGATTCGGGCGTTCGACATGGCCTCCACCCTAGGGCTTAGTCGGCCGCTAGGGCCTCCATCGGCGTTGCTTTGGCAGCGCGGCGTCCGGGGAGGACCGAAGCGAGCGCGGCCGCGAGGATGCACACCGCTACCAGGCCACCGGTGTACAACGGATCGGCGGAAAACACGAGCGGGATGTCGATCTCTGCCGCCGCTGTCAGGGAACGCAGCGCCGTAGTCACCCCAAGCCAGCTGAAGAGCAGACCTGAGAGGACGCCTACCCCGACGCCGACCACCCCGATCAAAAGAGCTTCAGCCAGGAGCATCATCCGCAGCGACCCCCGCTGCATGCCGAGCGCTCGCAGCAACGCGGACTCGCGTTGCCGCTCAATGACAGACAACCCCAGCGTGTTCCCCACGCCCACCAGCGCAATCACGACTGCGACGCCTAGCAGCCCCGTTAGGATCATCATGAAGACATCGACGACGGTCTCCAAGATGCCGGCGAAGAACCCGCCGCCCCCCATCAAGAGCTGGTTCTCCGAAGCGATCTTGGACAGGTCATTCAGCGCTGTCATCGACTTGCGATCGGTCAGCTTCACCCACAGCTCGCTCACCTGTTCCGAGACGGAGAGCTTCGCATAGTTCACCTCTGAGATGTTGGCGGCACCGTACTCCATCGACTCGGACTTGACCACTTTCAACGGACCGATGCCCGGAACATCGACCTTGTCCTGGGCGAGCACGCCGGAGTAGATGACGATCTCGTCGTCCTTGACTTTGTTCCGCTCGCCTAGGCCGAGCTCGGCCAGCGCCGAGTTGCTGTTGCGGATCGTCACCGTCCCGTTGGCGATCTCGGTCTCCTTGGATCGGACCTGAACAACCTTATCGACGGCGCCTGAGGAGCGAACCCGATCCGCTACAGCGACATCGATGGCCCCGTTCCGTGAGCTCATGGTCACATCGACCGGGAAACGCTCATTGATGGCCTGAACGCCGGTGGAGCGGACGGTGGAGGCGCTGGCCTGGATAGTGACAATCAGCCCGACGGCTACCATCAGGGCAACGGCGGTAGCCGATGCCCGCCGGGGATTCCGCACCACGTTACCGACGGCAATCCGTGGCGTCGGCTTCCCGAATGAGAACACCTTGCCAAGCCCCCGAACCAAGACCGGGACGTAGAACGGCGCCGCGATGAACAGCATCAGCGACAGCGACATCGACGCCAGCATCGCCCACACGAACCCCAGGCCGGTGTCGCTCAAGGCAATCGCGCAAAACGCGGCGCCAAACAGCGCGAACAGACCCGAGAACACCATGCGCGTGATCCCGAGCCGCTTGGCCTGCTGGGCGGTCGGCACCGGCTGCAGCGCCTCAAGGGGACTGATCCGGGTGGCGCGGAACGACGGGATGATCGCCGAGGCGACCGTGACCAGGACGCCTACCAACAGCGCCACGATGAGTTCGAGCGGATTGAACGCCAAGCCCCAGTAGATGGACCCGGTGATCATCGAGACGATGAGCGCGACGAGGTAGCCGATGCCTAGACCGAGCAGCCCACCGATGAAGCCAACCATCGCAGCCTCGAACACCAGCTGCCACGCCACCTGCCCGGTGGAGGCGCCGACGGCGCGCCGCAGCCCGATCTGGCGCCGCCGCTGCGTGATGAGGATCGTGAAAGTGTTGGCGATGATAATCATGCCTACGAACGTCGCGATGCCGGCGAACGCGAGCAGCAGCACCCGGAACACGTCTCCGACGACGATCAGCTGCTTCAGCTGTTCCGCGCGGTAGTCGTCGGCGGTTTGGACCTTGTTCCCCGAGACCAGCTTATCCCCCAGCGCCTTCTCGATAGCGGGGATCACGCTCTTCGGGTCGGCGCCCTTGACCAGAAAACCGTCGTTCCGCACGGCCTCGCTGCTCGTCGGCACGTAAGCTGTGCCACTGAATAGACCTGACGGGTCGTCGGTAATACCGGCTACCTTCAATTTGAGGTCTTCCGCCCCGCCCTGAACACTCAGCTCGTCACCGATGCCGACGCCGAGATCTTTAGCGTCCTTGGCACCCAGCGCCACCTCATCCGGTGCGGTCGGCCACGCCCCCGAGGTGATCTTCGCCCAGCGGAACTGTTCATCGAAGACCACGAACACGTTCACGAACTTCGTCTTCGGATCGTGCGTCAGCAAGG
>CAMCJC010000010.1 GCA_945875065.1 uncultured Propionibacteriaceae bacterium
AGCGATGTCGGCGCCTACCACGATGGTCAGTCCCATTGGCTGAACCTCCACTTCGTTGTCGAGCGTGCCTCAAGTTTAACGACAACTCTGTGAAAATCACCAGGGATCTCGTGAGAAAAGTGGGCGATTCGTGAGATCCGCTTCAGGCGACGATGACCTCGACCCCTTGGTCCGCGATCGAGCTACGCACGGCCCGGCTGGTCGCGTGGTCTATGACCACCGCGTCGAAGTCCGAGAGCTCAGCGAACGTGTGGAGGGCATGGCGGGTGAACTTGGTGTGGTCGACCATGAGGAACCGTTTGGCGGAGGACGCGATCATCGCCTGCTTGACCTGGACGGCGTTCTCGCGCGGATGCTGGCAGCGTGTTCCGACGATCCCGGAGGCCGAGAGGATGCAGAAGTCGGCGTGCCACGAGCGCAGGTTCGCGGCCGCCGTCGGGCCCATCACGGCATGGGCCCAGGGCTCGTATTCGCCGCCGGCGACGAGCAGTCTGACTCCCGGCTGTTGCCGCGCCTCGTTGGCCACGAGCAGAGAAGTGGTGATCACGGTCAGCGGGTGGTGGTCCTTGAGGGCCCGGAGGGCCCAAAGGGCGCTGGTCGAGTCGTCGATCATGACGGAGCTGCCCTGCGGAATCCGGGACGCGACAACCTCGCCCATGGCCTGCTTGACCTCCTGGTCCTGTTCCAGGCGAAACTCCGCGTCGGCCTCGTTGAGGCTGGTGGCGAGCGCGTTCACGACGCCGCGGTCGAGGCGGACGACGCCGGCCTGCTCGAGCGCCGCTACGTCGCGGTAGATCGTCATGGCGGACACGCCGATGCTGCCGGCGAGATCTTCGACGCGCACGCCGCCGTTGGCGATCACGTACTGGGCTATGGCTTGGCGTCGTCCCGCCGGCCCCTGATGCTCTGGAACGACTGCCGTGCAGCTCTGGTCATCGGTGGAACCCATGATTTCCCCTCCAAGCCCGGTCCGGGTCGGGACGACAGGACTCGAACCTGCGATCTCCTGCTCCCAAAGCAGGCGCGCTAGCCACTACGCTACGTCCCGGTGCCCAAGCTGGGCGCGTGCAGTCTACTGCACGATGCGCACTGCGCGCCCGCGTCCCGTGGAACTGGCTAACCGCGCTGCGCCCCCAGGACTCCGGCCACCACCGAGCCGACGAGGCTGATGATGCTGCTGCCGAGCAGCGCCGACAGGAAGTCATCAACGTAGAACTGGAGGCCGAATTGCTGCCCGATATAGGCGGCCAGGGTCAGCATGGCGGCGTTGATGACGAGCAGAAACAGCCCGAACGTGAACACCACCAGGCACAGTGACAAGGTGGTGGCCAAAGGGCGGACGATCCCGTTGACCACGCCGAGAATCGTTGCGACGAACACGAGGGTGACCGCGTACTGCTGTTGAGTGTTGGCGACGATCCGAAGGCCCGGGACCAGCCAGACGGCAACCCCGGTGGCAATGGCGCTGGCAAGCAGTCTCAGCAGGAGCTTCATGCGACCTACCGTACCGCCGCCCTGGAGCGGATGACGGGAATCGAACCCGCGTAGCCAGTTTGGAAGACTGGGGCTCTACCATTGAGCTACATCCGCAAGCGCGATGCAGCCTAGCAGCTTGATCCCCAGCGGCCCAGTCGGCGGCTCTGCGCCGCGCCGAACGATTGGTTGGTGCCCTGCTGGGTCGCCTATAGACTTGCGCGCGGTATTTTTTCAACTTCCAGGAGTCACCTCGTGCCCAGCACCTTTGAGAAGCTCAGCCCCACACGGGCCAAGCTCACCGTCGAGATCCCGTTCGCCGATCTGAAGCCCCACCTCGACAAGGCCTACAAGGAGATTGCGCAGAGCGTAAACATCCCAGGTTTCCGCAAGGGCAAGGTGCCGGCGGTCGTCATCGACCAGCGCTTCGGGCGTGGCGTGGTGCTCCAGGAAGCCATCAACGAGGCGATGCCAGCCGCCTACGAGGCTGCTCTCGCCGAGGCGAAGGTTGCTCCGCTGGCCCAGCCGGACATTGAGATCACCAAGCTGGAGGACGGCGAACTCGTCGAGTTCACTGCCGAGGTTGATATCCGCCCAGAGTTCGACCTTCCCGACTTCTCGAAGATCAAGGTTGAGGTGGAGCCCGCCGCCAACGTTGACGAGCAGGTCGAAGAGCGCGTCCAACTGCTTCGTAAGCGTCTCGTGACCGTTACCGAGGTCGAGCGCGAGGCCCGGGAGGGCGACCTGATCACCCTTGACCTGACCGCCGCTCAGGACGGCGAGGAGCTCGACGACGCGTCCGCCGCCGGCCTGACCATCACCGTCGGGGAAGAAGCGGGCCTGCTCGACGGCTTGGACGAGGCCGTCCGGGGCCTCAAGGCCGGGGAATCCGCGACGTTCACCTCGACGCTGGTCGGTGGGCCCTTCCGCGGCCAGGAGGCCGAGATCACCGTCAAGGTCACACAGGTCGCCGACCAGGTGCTGCCCGAGGTCGACGACGAGTTCGCCCAGACGATCTCCGAGTTCGACACCGTCGAGGAGATGCGCACCGACCTTGCCAAGGCCGTCGAGACCCAGGTGCTCGAGGATCAGCGGGCCGAGGCGCGCGACAAGATCCTCGAGGCCGCGCTGGAGCAGGTCGAGATCGAACTACCGGTCAACGTTCTGGCACGCGAACTCGAGGCCCGTCGTAACCAGGTATCCGCCCAGCTGGGGCGCGCCGGCCTGACTGTCGAGGCCTACCTTGAGCAGGCCGAGGACGAGGACGCAGAGACCCCCGAGGCGTTCTGGGAGCAGGTGGACGAGCGCTCGACCCAGGCCTTCAAGGCGCAGCTCCTCCTCGACAAGTACTGTGACGAGAACACCGTGCCTGTCTCGCAGCAGGACCTGACCGAGTTGATCTTCCGTCGCGCGGTTGAGGAGCGGACCACGCCGCAAGAGGTCATGAACCACATGATGGAGCACAACCACATGCCCGAGTGGATGCAGGAGATCCGTCGCGGCAAGGCCCTGACCGCCATGTGTGAGGCGGCCGAGGTGGTCGACACGAAGGGTGAGATCGTGGCCATGGCCAAGCCGGTTGAGGAGCCTGAAGAGGCCAACGAGACTGACGGGGCCGACGAAGCGTCCAGCGAGGACTGACTCCAGTGAGGGTGAGGGACGGCCGCCAGGCGCTGCCACCAACCTGCCCCGCAAGCCCAGCCACCATACGGAAGAACCAGTGAGGGTGAGGGACGGCCGCCAGGCGCTGCCACAGCTCGCGATGGCCGCCATCGTCTTGGGCGCTATCGCGCTGACGCTCGGCATGTTCCGCGAGCTCAGCGCCGTCCTCGCCCCCGTTTTCCTGGCGATCAACCTCTTGATCGCCTCCTACCCCTTCTACACGTGGCTGAAACGCCTGCACATGCCGCGCGCCGTGGCCGCTGTCGCCACGGGGCTCTTGGTCTTCGCGATCTTCGTCGTCGCCGTGGTCGCGATCATCTGGTCCGCCACCACCATGGTGGACAAGCTGACCGACTACGGGCCTCAGCTGACGGACCTCTACAAACAGGGCATCGCCTCCTTGACCCGTTTCGGCTTCGACCAGACGACCCTGCTCAACCAGCTCAAGTCCGTCTCCCCATCGAGCGTCTTGGACGTTGTTGGCAAGGCCGTCGAGGGTCTGTCCAACGCCACCGGGCTGGTCACCGTCGTCTTGATCACGCTGGTGTTCATGGTGATGGACCTGCCGTCGATCAACCGCAGGTTCGCGGTCACCGACCGCCTGCACCCGAACTTCACCGATAGCCTCGAGAACTTCGTCAAGGGAGTGCGTAGTTACTGGCTGGTCACATCCCTGTTCGGCCTGATCGTCGCTCTGCTCGACGGAGCGGCGCTCGTGATCCTCGGGGTGCAGCTCCCACTGGTCTGGGTGATCCTCAGCTTCATCACCAACTACATCCCCAACATCGGGTTCGTCATCGGGCTGATTCCGCCGGCGCTGCTCGCGCTGTTCGATCAGGGACCCTGGACCGCGCTCGCCGTCGTCATCTCCTACAGCGTCCTGAACTTCGTCATCCAGTCGATCATTCAGCCGAAGTTCACCGGTGACGCAGTCGGAGTCTCCCCGACGGTTTCGTTCCTGTCATTGCTGCTGTGGACCGCGGTCTTCGGGGCGTTGGGCGCGCTGTTGGCGCTGCCGCTGACACTCACCGTTAAGCACCTTCTCATCGATAATGACCCCAAAGCCCGGTGGGTGGGGGCGTTCCTGACGTCCGACCCGGATTCGGTCGACACCAGCGACTGCGACGATGTGGTCGAAGTGGAATGCCCGGATGGGCGTTGACGGCGGGCCAAGCTTGGTTTGTCGGCGGTTGTCTGTAACTTTGTCCTGTGACCGAAAAGCGACACGACATCCTCATGGCTGGGCCGCAGTCCTCCGGGCTTGGGCTCACCGACAACGTCTATGCGTCCCTGCTAGCCAACCGCATCATCTTCCTCGGCTCCGAGGTTAAGGATGACAACGCCAACGCCATCTGCGCCCAGATGCTGTTGCTGAACGCCGAGGACCCGCACTCGGACATCTACCTGTACATCAACAGTCCTGGTGGTTCGGTCGACTCCGGCATGGCAATCTTCGACACCATGCAGTGGATCAGCAACGACGTCGCCACGGTCGCGATGGGGCTCGCCGCCTCCATGGGGCAGTTCTTGCTCTCCGCCGGCGCCCCCGGCAAGCGCTACGCGTTGCCGCACAGCCGCATCATGATGCACCAGCCCTCCGGTGGACTCGGTGGAACCGCCTCCGACATCCGCATCCAGGCGGAGCAGTCGCTGCACATCAAGAAGACCATGGCGGCTCTGATCGCCAAGCACACCGGCCAGACCATAGAGCAGATTGAGGCCGACTCGGACCGGGACCGGTGGTTTACCGCGGAGCAGGCGCTCGAGTACGGCTTCATCGACCACGTGTACGAACGTGCGTCCCAGATCAAGGCGGAGGCCCCGAACCAGTGAACATGAGCTACTACATCCCGCAGTGGGAAGAACGCACCAGCTACGGCGTGCGACGCGTCGATCCCTATACAAAGCTGTTCGAAGACCGCATCATCTTCCTCGGCACCCCCATCAACGATGAGATCGCCAACGCCGTAATGGCGCAGTTACTGTGCCTTCAATCGATGGATGCGGAACGGCAGATCTCGATCTACATCAACTCGCCCGGCGGTTCGTTCACGGCGCTCACCGCCATCTACGACACGATGCGCTACATCAAGCCGGACATCCAGACGGTCTGTCTGGGGCAGGCCGCCTCTGCAGCCGCCGTGCTGCTCGCGGCAGGCACGAAGGGCAAACGCCTCGCGCTGCCAAACAGCCGAATCCTGATCCACCAGCCGGCCACCGAGGGCGGCTACGGGCAGTCATCGGATCTGGAGATCCAGGCCCGCGAGATCATGCGGATCCGCGAGCTGATGGAACACATGCTGGCCTCGGACACGGGGCAGGACGTCACGAAGGTCAGCCGCGACATCGAACGCGACAAGTACCTGACGGCTCAGGAGGCGGTCGCGTACGGCATCGTCGATGACATCCTGCCGTCGCTGAAGGAACTGGACGCCTGATTCACTGGGCGGTCCGGGTGTTTAGGCCTCGCGCCGGCGCCCGGGCCGCTACTGTGGTTATTGATTAGAGGGTTGGAAGGAGCGGGTGGCGTGCCACGGGCGGGTGAGTCGAACGAGATCTTCAAGTGCAACTTCTGCGGCAAGTCGCAGAAGCAGGTGAAGCGTCTCATTGCCGGGGGTGGGGTGTACATCTGTGACGAGTGCATTGGGCTGTGCAACGAGATCATCGAGGAGGAGTTTCCGCAAGCGGAACCGTCCCCGCTCGAGGACGATCTCCCGAAGCCCAAGCAGATTCGAGACTTTCTCGATCAGTATGTGATCGGGCAGGACGCCGCGAAGAAGGCGCTGGCCGTTGCGGTGTACAACCACTACAAGCGTATCCTCGCGGACTCGGCTAAACCGGCGCGGCACCGCAACGCCGACGAGATCGTCGAGGTGGGCAAGTCCAACATCTTGCTGATCGGGCCAACCGGCTGCGGGAAGACGTATCTAGCGCAGACCCTAGCCCGCATGCTCAACGTGCCATTCGCGATGGCCGACGCCACGGCGCTGACCGAGGCCGGCTACGTCGGTGAGGATGTCGAAAACATCCTTCTAAAGCTGATCCAGGCCGCCGACTTCGACATCAAGAAGGCCGAGACCGGCATCATCTACATCGACGAGATCGACAAGGTCGCTCGGAAATCCGAGAACCCGTCGATCACCCGCGACGTCTCCGGCGAGGGAGTCCAGCAGGCGCTGCTGAAGATCCTGGAGGGGACCGTCGCCTCCGTGCCGCCACAGGGAGGCCGCAAGCACCCGCACCAAGACTTCCTCCAGATCGACACCACCCGGGTGCTTTTCATCGTCGGCGGCGCGTTCGCCGGCCTCGAGGACATCATCAACAGCCGGATCGGCAAGCGCCCGGTCGGCTTCAGCGCCGAGACCAAGGCGCGCGAGGTTTCGACCGATCCGTTCGCGCAGGTCAGGCCGGAGGATCTACACAAGTTCGGGTTGATTCCCGAGTTCATCGGCCGTCTGCCGATGATCACCACCGTCGCCCCCCTCGATCGCGAGGCCCTGGTGCGGATCCTCGTTGAGCCCCGGAACGCCTTGACTAAGCAGTTCAGCCGCCTGTTCGACATCGACGGCGTGCAGCTGGACTTCACAGATGAGGCCGTCGAGGCCATCGCGGATCTCGCCCTGGAACGTGGGACTGGCGCCCGCGGCCTGCGCGCGATCCTGGAGGAATTGCTCCTCGACGTCATGTTCGAGGTGCCCTCATCGTCGGACGTCGCACAGGTTGTCGTGACCCGGGAGTCGGTGCTGGGAACGAGTCAGCCGGAACTGGTGCCCACCGAGCTGGTGGCCAGACGTCGCGACCTGTCAGCCTGAGAGTCGCCGATTGGGGGGCGAATCGACCGCTCGGGTAGGTTGGGCGCATGGCATCCGGCTATCTGAGGTATCCCCATGTCCACGGCGACCAGGTGGTCTTCGTAGCCGACGACGATCTGTGGCTGACTAGGACTTCAGGTGGCCGCGCATGCCGCGCGACTGCGGAGCGCACGCCTGTTCGCTCGCCTCGTTTTTCTCCCGACGGAACCAAGGTCGCGTACGTGCTGGGGGAGCCCGGAAATCAGGATCTTTGGGTCCTCGACCTCGAGGGTGGGCGCCGTCGCCTGACGTGGCTGAGTGCCCACCGGATGCTCGTCTCGGGGTGGCTCGACCACGAGCACGTGCTGGTGGCGTCGATGCACAACGAGTCGCTGCGGGCCTTGTCGTGGATGTACTCGGTGTCACTGGACTGCGACCTGGAGCGCCAACCCTGGGGTCCGGCGATGTCGGCTTCGGTCCATGCGGATGGCCGGGTGGCCGTGGTGTCCCCGAACTTCAGGGGCCCGGAGCACTGGAAGCACTATCGGGGCGGCATGGCCAACCGCGCCTGGATCTCCGATTCCACCAGCACCGGCTGGAGTCGGCTGCTCGGAAACGAAACCGCTAGCCTCGTCGGCGTTACCTGGTGGCGGAACCGCCTGATCTTTACCTCGGACATGCGGTCCACCCAGGCTCAGGTGTGGAGCGTGAAGCCGGACGGCAGCGACCTGCGCGACCACACTCGCCACACCTTTGAGCAGGGCTATTGCCGTGACGCCACCACTGATGGCACCCGCGTCGTCTACCACGCCCGAGGCCGCCTCTACGTGATGGACTCTCTTGATGCCAAGCCTCGCCCGATCGACGTCAGGCTGGTTGGCGGGGGGCCGGAACCAGAGCCGGTCGACGGCCTCGATCACATCGAGTCGATCGCCCCGGACCACGGGGGCGACGGTTCACTACTCTCTTGGCGCGGCCAGGCCTGGTTCCTAACCCACCGTTCGGGTCCGGCCCGTGCGCTTTCGGATCTGCCAGGCGTGCGCGTTCGCGAGGCCATCCCGCTCGGCAAGTCGGGCAAGGGGATCTGGGCGACCGATGCGGAGGGCGAGGATTGCCTGGAGATCGTGCAACTCGACGGCGATGGCGACCCGCGCCGCATCGCCGGCGGCAAGGTCGGCCGCATCCTGTCGCTCGCGGCCAGCGTGGACGGCACCCGCGTCGCCGTCGTCTCGCACGACGGCACGATCCACGCGATCAATGTCGCCAGCGGCGCGTTGAAGAAGGTCGGGACGTCGCCCGGCGGCGAGGCCACGGGCCTGGCGTTCAGCCCCGACGGCCGCTACCTCGTGTGGCGGGAGGCCTTCGGGCCGGAGGGCATCAGCGGCCGAATCGTCGGTTACGACTTCACCGATGATCGGTCGTTCGTCGTGACCCGGGGCCGCTTCAAGGACTTCAGCCCCGCGTTCAGCCTCGACGGCAAATACTTGTGGTTCTTGTCCAGCCGGAACATCGACCCTTCCTACGACGAGCTTGGTTTCGACCTCGGGTTCACCAATACGGTCAGGCCTTATGTCATTCCGCTGCGGGCCGAGGATCCCGCGCCTTTTGGCCCATCCGCCGACGGATGGGCGATCAGTGAGGACGAAGAGGGCGACAAGAAGGGCGGGGAACACGACTCCGAGGAGGAGGCCAAGCCGGATGCCATCGTCTTCGAAATCGAGGGTGCCGAGGATCGCATGGTGCCGTTGCCGGTTGCGGCCGGCCGTTACGAGGCCCTGTTTCCGACGGCCCACGGGGTCGCCTGGCGGAAAGCCCATTCCTACGCCGGGGTGCTCGGCACAGGGCGCCTGCCCGGAGTCGACCCGAAGGAGAGCGTCGAGGGCTATGACTTAGCTCATCGCAAGTCACACGTGCTCGTCGAGGCTTGCGACGATGTCGCCATCTCCGGGGATGGCAAGCAGTTGGTGGTGCGAAACGGAGACGAGCTTTGGCTCCAGCCCTCCGACGCGAGGCCGGACGACGACGAGGCCCGCATCAACATTGATCTTTCCCGGCTGCGCCGCACGCACCGGCCCAGCGACGAGTGGCGGCAGATGTTCGACGAGAATGCCCGTCTCATGCGTGACCACTTCTGGCGCGAGGACATGAACGGCGTCGACTGGGCCGGCGTGTGCGCCGCGTACCGGCCGCTCGTCGAGCAGCTGGCGACGCGGGACGATATGGTCGATCTTCTCGACGAGGTGGTAGCCGAGCTAGGCACATCCCACGCGTACGTGATCCCGCCGCCGATGGGGAGCGAGTCGAAGGTCGCGTGGCTCGGTGCGGAGTTCAAGCGCAACGCCAAGGGCGAGGTCGTGATATCCCGGATCCTCGACGGCGAGTCGTCAGATCCGAGCGCCCGCTCGCCCCTGCGTGCCGCCGGAGTCGCCGCCAAGCCAGGGGACGTGATCCTGGCGGTCGACGGGAGGCTGACCTCGGAGGTACCCGACATCGGGGCTCTGCTGATCGGTGCCGCCGGCAAGACGGTGGAGCTGACGCTGGTGCGGGGGCGCATGAAGCGGCGCGTCGCCGTCGTCCCCGTCGATTCCGAGGGGCCGCTGCGCTACCACGAGTGGGTGGCATCCAGGGCCGCCCGCGTGGATCGCATCTCACGCGGCCGACTTGGTTACCTGCACGTGCCGAACATGGCCGCCCAAGGGTGGGCCGAGTTCCATCGCCTGATCGAGGAGGCTTGTCGCAAGGATGGAGTAGTCGTAGACGTGCGCTACAACGGTGGCGGGCACACCTCGGCTCTGATCATCGAACGACTCAGCCGTCGCGTTGTCGCCTGGGAGTTTGGCCGACACTACGCGGAGCCGTGGGCCTACCCGTTCCAGGGGATGCGTGGGCCGGTGGTGTTCGTGACCAACCCGTACGCCGGCTCCGACGGCGACATCGTCACAGCCGCCGCCCAGAACCTCGGGCTCGGCCCGGTCGTGGGGGAGCGGTCGTGGGGCGGCGTCGTCGGGATCGATGGCCGTTTCGAACTGGTCGACGGCACGACCGTAACTCAGCCACGCTACGCGTTCGCATTCAAGAAGCAAGGCTTCGCCGTCGAGAATCACGGCACGGAACCGGATATTTCGGTACCGCTAAACCCCGCCGACTGGGAGAGCGGCGAGGACAAGCAGCTCGACGTGGCGATCGCGGAGGCTTTGTCTCGCCTGGCCAGGCAGCCCGCGGAGGTGCCGCCGCAGCTGCCGCCACCAGCTAGGTGAGGCCCGCCAGCGCCTGCTGCAGGCTGCGGGCGAAGCGGCGTCCGGTGCTTGGGGTCAGATCTCCGTAGTGGAGGACTAAGGCGTGGTCACGGCGGCGCATCGCGAACTCGCCCAGCGTGGAGACCCGGTACCTGGCGCGTTCCAGCTGCATCTGGACCCCGAGCTCGGTCGCGCCGGCGGGCAGGTGCAGGACCACCTCCGTGCCGCTTTGCTCCCCGGATGTCGTGACCTGGGGCACCTCGTGCGCCAGCGCCCGCAGCAACGCGTCTCGGCGGTCGCGGCAGAGCGTGAGCGCCCGGTTGCGGTGCCGATACAGGGCGCCGGAGTTCAGGTAGTTCGCCAGGGCCCTGGCCGGGCATTCGGAGATCGGGGCGACGTCGTTTGGACGGCGGTGGAAGTCGTAGTCGACCACGAGCCACACGATCGCGAGGTCATCGCCTAGGAGCCGGTACGGGGAGCCGAGGTAGATCACGCGTGCGGCTGACGAGGCTGCCTGGAACAGCGTCGGCTCGGGGGCACGGCCATAGGTGAACTCGGCGTCCAGGTCGTTTTCGATGACGACGCCGCCGGTGCGGGCCGCCCACTCCATCAGCTCGGCCCGACGTCTGGGGGACATCGCGACGCCTGTCGGCCATTGCCTGGCCGGGGTGACGTGGACTGCACGATCGGCGCTGGTGAGCATGTCTACGCGGAGCCCCTCGTCATCGACCGGGAGCCGGCGCACGCGGCAGCCCGCCTCGACGAATAGCCCCTGGATTCGGGGATGCCCGGGATCCTCGACGACGACGTTGTCTCCCGCCAAGCCGAGGCAGGCGACGATGTCGACCATCGCGCTGCCCAATCCTGGGCGCAGGATCAGCTGCTCGGGGTGCAGCTGCATGCCTCGAAAGGATCTCAGGTGATTGTGCAGAGCGGTGGTTAGCTCGCGATGCCCGCTGCCGACGGCGTCGGGGGCGGTCGCCAGCCGCCAGGCGCGGTTCCACTCCCGCTCGTCGACGACGGCACGAAACAGGTGGGCCGGCACGCGCATGTCAAGGACATCATCTGGTTCTGAGCGCGTCTTGGCGCCGACTGGCGTCCGGCACGTCTCGCCGATGAGCTGGCTCGCGCCCGGACAGACCCGGGTGCCCGAGCCGTGGCGCGAGCGGATCGCGCCCATGCCGGCGAGGATCTCGTACGCCTGCACGACGCACGACCGTGACACGTTGTGCGCTTCGGCGAGGCGACGCGACGACGGCAGCGGGTCGTCGTCGATCAGGCTCCCATTCCCGATCGCGGCGAGGATCGCCGCTACGACCCGCTGCGCGACGGGGTTGATGCTCGGGTCGAGCACCAGATTCTGGTAAAGCTCCCTTGCAGTCCTCGTCATGCTGTTCAGCCTAACTGCCCTGATCAGAGCCCAAAGGGAGGACATCAAGGTTGTTTGGTCCGCCAGGTGGTCTGCACGATTCGGGCTAAGTGGTCTGGGAGTTGATTGAAACGCTCGGGAAGACTGGCTTCGTGCTGAGCTAAGCCAGCGGGGCTCTCAGGTCATGTCGGCGGTAAGGAGTCAATGTGGACATCAATACGATCATCTTGTGGATCCTCATGGGCTGCATGGTCCTTGGCGCCCTTGATCGTGCGGTCGGCAACAAGTTCGGGCTTGGTGAGCAATTCGAGGAGGGCATGAATGCCTTCGGACCACTCGCTTTGGCGATGATCGGCGTAATGTCGATCTCCCCGGTCCTGGCGAAGCTCCTGAACCCGTTAGTCGGGCCCGTGTATCGCCTGATCGGCGCCGATCCGGCGATGTTCGCAGGCACACTGCTCGCCTGCGACATGGGTGGTTGGCCGCTGGCACAGGCTATGACCGACAACCCCCAGGCCGCCCAGCTCTCCGGGCTGGTCCTTGGCTCCATGTTCGGCGTCACCATTGTGTTCACCATCCCCGTCGCGCTCGGCCTGATCGACAAGAGCGACCGCGGCTATCTCGCGCGCGGCGTCCTCGCTGGCATCTGCACCGTCCCGATCGGTTTCTTCGTCTCTGGCGTCGTCGCCGGTTTCCCGCTCCAGATGGTCTTGATCAACCTGGTGCCGATCGTCGTCGCCGCCCTTCTGATCGCTCTCGGCCTGTGGCGCTTCCCCGACGCGATGGCCACGGGTTTCGAGTGGTTTGGGAAGTTCCTGGTCGCCATCATCAGCATCGGCCTGGCGGTCGCGACCCTCGAGTTCGTGTTGAAGATCAAGATCATGCCGGAAGGCTGGGAACTGATCCCGGTCTCTGAGGGCATCACCGTTGTCGGCGGCATCTGCCTAGTGCTGCTCGGCGCGTTCCCGGCCGTGCACCTGATCATCACCCTCGCCGGCAAGCCTCTCGCTAAGGCCGGAGCCCTGCTCGGCATGAACGAGACCGCGGCCGGCGGCATGGTCGCGACCCTGGCCAACAGCATCCCGATGTTCCAGATGATGAAGGACATGGATGTGCGCGGCAAGGTCCTAAACTCCGCTTTCGCCGTCAGCGCCGCATTCGCGTTCGGCGACCATCTCGGGTTCGTCGCCGGTGCTTCTCGCGACATGATCTTCCCGGTCGTGGTCGGGAAGCTGGCCGCGGGGATCACCGCCATTCCGTTGGCGCTGCTGCTGTTTGGCAAGACCCTGCCCAAGGCCTCCGACGCACCCGCCCCAGCGGCAACCACCGAGGGGGAAGGGGCCTGACATGCGGATCGCCCGCGTCGTCGGCTCGGCCGTTTCGACGGCCAAAGTCGACAGCCTAACCGGCTGCAAGCTCCTCCTGTTGCGTGCGGCCGACGAACAGGACCGCCTGCAGGGCGAAGTGTTCGCCGCAGCCGACGCCGTCGGCGCCGGGGCTGGCGAGCTAGTCCTCGTTGCCGACGGCAGCGGCAGTCGCCTGACCGATGTAACCGGTCAGGTCCCCATCGACTGCGTAATCATGGCGATCCTCGACTCGCTCGAGGTCGACGGCGAAATCACCTACCGGAAGCAGTGACGTGGGTACTGGCACGCGCGAGATGCTGAGCGTCGGCATCGACATTGGGACCACCACCAGCCAGCTGGTGCTCTCCCGCCTGTCGGTGTCGAACCAGGCGCGCGCCGGCCTGGTGCCCAGACTCGATGTCGACGAGCGAACCGTCCTCTACCAGAGCGAACCGCACCTAACGCCCCTGTCGAGCCCCGACGAGATCAACGTGCGCGAGTTGGTGGCGATGATTCACGATGAGTACGCGCGGGCTGGCATCGACTCCTCGCAGGTGGAAACTGGCGCCGTGATCATCACGGGCGAGACGGCCCGGACCCGCAACGCGGAGGCGATCCTGCAGGGCTTATCCGACCTGGCCGGTGAGTTCGTCGTCACCGTCGCGGGGCCCAGCCTCGAATCCCAGATCGCCGGTCGTGGGTCGGGGGCGAGCGACTGGGCGGCCGATCACTACGCCACCATCGTGAACGTCGACATCGGCGGCGGTTCAGCCAACGCCGCGATCTTCCGGGCCGGCAAGCACGTCGCCTCCGCGGCGGTGATGGTGGGCGGACGCCAGGCCATGGTCGATCCGAACACCGGCGTCCTGGTGCACCTCAAGCCAGCCGGCGAGGTCATCGTCGAGCACTGCAAGCTCGACCTGCGGATCGGGAAGGTGGCGCCGTTGCCAGTGCTGCGTCAGTTCACCGACGCGATGGCCGACGTCGTCGTCGATCTGGTTCTAGGCGAGACCTCGGCGCTTGGGGAGAAGCTGATGCTGACCCCGCCGCTCGCGGTCGATGGCCCGATCGCCGCGTACTTCGTGTCCGGCGGGGTGGGTGCCGCCTACTACGGGCAAGCGCCCAGCGATACGGTCTCCGAGATCGGCCGCTACGGCGACGTCGGGCCGCTGCTCGCGCAGTCGCTGCGGGAGAACCCGCGGTGGCGCCAACTGCGCGTCGAGGAGCCGGCGCAGACGCTGCGGGCCACCGTGCTCGGGGCCGCGAGCCAGCAGGTCACGCTGTCCGGTTCGACGATCTGGGCCGAGCGTTCCCACCTGCCGTTGAAGAACCTCCCAGTGATTGAGCCGCGGATGGTCGACCATGTGCCCGGCTATCGCGACTCCGAGGCGGTCAGGCGGGCCGTGACGCAGGCCGTCGAGCGCTGGGACCGCGGCGGGTCGGACAAGGGAAACTTCGTTATCGCCCTCGACCTGCCCACCTTGATGGTCTACCCGCAGATCATCGATCTCGCCGCTGGCCTGGCCGCGTTCGCAGCCGACTACCTGCCAGAGGGCAGGCCTCTGGTCCTGGTCACCGAGCAGGACTATGCCCAGGTGCTGGGCCAGACCATCAAAGCCAAGGCGCCCGGCCTGCCGGTGATCGTCGTCGACCAGATCGGCCTTGGGGAGGGGGACTTCATCGACATTGGTGAGCCCCTGTTCGATGGCCGGGTCGTGCCCGTGTCTGTGAAGACTCTCGTCTTTTACCAGTGAGCCTAGGAAGGAACAACATGCAATCCGAATTGAAGGAGGTGGCCTGATGCTGTTGCGAACCAAGCTGTTCGGAGTGACCTATGAGTTCAAGGATCTCAAGGAGGTCCTCGCCAAGGCCAACGAAGAGAAATCGGGCGATCAGCAGGCCGGAATCGCGGCTCGTTCCTACGCAGAACGCGTGGCGGCCCGCCTAGTCTTGGCTGAGGTACCGTTGTCCGCGCTTCGCGAGAACCCCGTCGTGCCGTACGAACAGGACGAGGTGACGCGCGTCATCGACGACGCCGTCAACGAGACCATCTACGACGAGATCAAGAACTGGAAGGTTGGGGAGTTCCGCGAGTGGATCCTCAGCAACAAAACCACGGGTGACATGATCCGTCGCGTCAGCAACGCCCTGACCGGCGAGATGGTGGCGGGCGTCACGAAGCTGATGAGCAACCTCGACCTGGTTGTCGGCGGCAACAAGGTGCGCGTCGTCAAGCACTGCAACAACACGATCGGCCAGCCGGGGCGGCTCGCCTCCCGCAACCAGCCGAACCACCCGACCGACTCAGTCGACGGCATCCGTGCCACGACGTACGAGGGGTTGTCCTACGGATCCGGCGACTCCGTGATCGGAATCAACCCGTCTGACGACTCCGTCAGCTCCGTCAGCCGTCTGCTGGAGATGACCAAGGAGATTATCGACCGCTGGGAGATCCCCACCCAGAACTGCGTGCTCGCCCACGTCACAACCCAGATGGAGTGCCTCAAGCGTGGTGCCCCCGTCGGCCTGGTGTTCCAGAGCCTCGCAGGCTCCGAGAAGGCGATGGAAAGCTTCGGCGTGAGCGTCGGCATGATCGACGAGGCCTACGACCTGGCGAAGAAGTACTGCTGGCCCGCAGGACCGAACTACATGTACTTCGAAACCGGCCAGGGCTCGGCGTTGTCCGCCGACGCCCACCACGGCGCCGACCAGCTATGCCTTGAGGCACGCATCTACTCGATGGCCAAGCGTTGGGAGCCCTACCAGGTCAACACGGTCGTCGGGTTCATCGGCCCCGAATACCTGTACGACGCTACCCAGATCACCCGCGCCGGCCTGGAGGACCATTTCATGGGCAAGCTGACGGGGATCTCGATGGGTTGCGATGTCTGCTACACCAACCACGCTAAGGCGACCCAGAACGACTTGGAGAACCTCGCCGTTCTCCTCGCGGCGGCCGGCGGTAACTTCATCATGGGCGTCCCACAGGGGGACGACGCGATGTTGTCCTACCAGTCGACGAGCTACCACGACGCGCCGGCCCTACGTCAGGCGCTCGGCCTGCGTCCGTTGCCTGAGTTTGAGGCGTGGCTCGAAGAAATCGGCCTGTGGCGAGACGGCCAACTCACCGACCTCGCCGGCGACCCGTCCTTCTTCCTCAAGAGGTGAGTGACATGACAGAGAACCTTGAGCAGATTGTCGCGCGAGTCATCGCCGAGTTGCAGCGCGAAGGCGTGAGCCCAGCCAGCCCCGTCAGCGCTACGCCCACGCCGTCTAGCGGGCTTGTGGTCGACCTTCCCGACCCGACCGTCCAGGAGGAGCGGCACCGGCTGCGCGTCGAGAATCCCTACGATCCCGACGGGCTGAAGAACCTGTGCGCCGCGACCAACGCCCGCATCGGCGTCGGCCGCACCGGGGCCCGCCCCAAGACGGCTTCGTTGCTGCTGTTCCAGGCCGACCACGGCGTCACCCAGGACGCGATCTACGGCGTCGTACCGGAGGAGACAAAGACCGCTCTCGACCTGTTCAGCGTCTCCACCAAGGCCGCCGACCGCGCCGAGTACCTGCTGCGACCCGATCTTGGGCGCCTGCTCACCGACGAGGCCAAAGCCCTCATCAACGAGCGCTGCAAGAAAGACCCGGACGTCCAGATCTGTATCGGCGATGGGCTGTCCGCCGCCGCGATCACCAACAATTTGGTCAACATCTACCCGGTGATCCAGCAGGGACTCAGCTCCGCGGGCCTATCGATGGGCACGCCGTTCTTCATCGAGAACTGCCGGGTTGGCGTAATGAATGACGTCAACACCATCGTCCGGGCTAAAGTCGTGATGCTGCTCATCGGGGAGCGGCCTGGCCTAGGGATTGCCGACGCGATGAGCGTCTACATGGGCTTCGACCCGCAACCCGGTAAGAGCGATGCCGACCGCGACTTGATCTGCATGATCACCACGCACGGCGGCACGAACCCCCTTGAGGCCGGCGCGTACGTCGTCGAGGTGGTTAAGAAGATGATCCAGCACGGTGCTTCCGGCGTGAAGCTCCGCGAACTCGCTACGGGAGCCTGAGCCATGATCCTCAAACCTGTAAAGCCAAACATCCTCTCGGCCCGCATCATCGCCAACGTCGACCGTGGTTTTGCGCAACACCTGAAGCTAAAAGACCACCAGCGGTCGATCGCGATGCTTACGTGCGATATCGACGACGCCCTGTACGTCTCACTCGACGAGGCCACCAAGTTCGCCGAGGTCGACGTGGTATACGCCAAGAGCTTCTACGCCGGCTCCGGTTACCCATCTGGCCCCCTGTCAGGTGAGATCATCGGCATCCTCGCCGGGCCGACCCCCGCCGAGGTCCGCTCGGGTCTTGATGCGTGCATCTCGTTCTGCGAGGAGGAGGCACACTTCTACACCGCCAACGAAGCCGGGGATCTCACGTTCTTCCCCCATCTGATTTCCAGCACCGGGACGTATCTGAGTGGCGAGGCCGGTATCAATCCTGGAGAGCCCCTCGCGTACCTCATCGCGCCCCCGCTCGAGGCGACATACGCTCTCGATATGGCGATGAAGGCGGCGGAAGTCGAGATGAAGGTGTTCTTCGAACCCCCGTCCGAGACGAACTTCGCTGGCGGCCTGCTCACCGGCAGCCAAAGCGCCTGCCGCGCCGCTTGCTCGGCGTTCCAGGACGCGGTACTTGATGTCGCGGCGTCTCCGCTGAAGTTCTGAGGTGGCCATGCAGTTCGATCCTGATCTAACCTCGGTGCAGCAGGCCAGGAACCTGTGCACCGGAGCGCAACAGGCGTTGCGGCAGTTCCAGTTCGCCTCCCAGGAGGAGGTCGACAGGATCTGCGAGGCGATGGTTGCCGCCGCGATGCGCGAGGCAAGCCGGCTCGGCCAGCTGGCGCACGACGAGACGGGGTTCGGATACCCCGCCCACAAGAAGCTGAAGAACGAGTTCGCGGCGCAGAATCTGTGGGAGTCCATCAAGGACGTACCGACCTGCGGGGTCCTACGGCGCGACGAGGAGCGTGGCATCGTCGAGATCGGGTGGCCAGTCGGCGTGCTCGTCGCCCTCACGCCCTCGACCAACCCGACGTCGACGGCGTTCTTCAAGATCCTCATCGCCGTCAAGGCCCGCAACGCCATCGTCGTGGCGCCCCACCCGTCGGCCAAGCGCTCGACCGCCGAGGCGGTGCGCGTCATGGCCGAGGCGGGGGAGCGAGCCGGGATGCCGCCCGGTCTGGTCAGTTGCCTGACGGAGGTGACCATCGACGGCACCAACGCCCTGATGGATCACCCCGCCACCGCGCTGATCCTCGCAACCGGCGGCCCCGGCATGGTCAAGGCCGCACACAGCAAGGGCAAACCAGCGCTAGGCGTCGGCCCCGGTAACGTGCCCGCCTACGTCGACCGCAGCGCCCACGTCGTCAAGGCCGCCCAGATGATTGTCGAGTCGAAGTCGTTCGACTGCTCCACGATCTGCGCCACCGAACAGGCCGTCATAGCCG
>CAMCJC010000011.1 GCA_945875065.1 uncultured Propionibacteriaceae bacterium
GGACGAGCCGTCGATGCACGGGATTCAGGGTCCGATCCGAATGGACCTGATCCGCGATGAACTCGATGACCGCGTACTGGAGCTGATCGATGAGCTCGGCATCGACTCAATCCCCGAGCCCGAGGTCATTCCCAGTTCTCAGTGTCAATGAGGATCGTGAAGGGGCCGTCGTTGACCGAGGCCACCTTCATGTCGGCGCCAAACCGGCCGCGGCCAACGGTCGCCCCCAGGTCCTCTAGGGCTCGAGAAAACGCCTCGACCAAGGGCTCAGAGACCGGGCCTGGGGCTGCCTTCGACCAGCCCGGACGGCGACCCTTGCGTGTGCTCGCGTACAGCGTGAACTGACTGACGACGAGGATCGGGGCCCTGGTTTCGCTGGCCGAGACCTCACCTTCGAGGATCCGCAACCCCCAGATTTTGGCCGCTAGCGCGCGGGCGGAGGACTCGTCGTCGCCCCGCCCGACGCCGAGCAGCACCAGCAGTCCCGGCCGAGGCAGCTCGGAGATCACCTCGCCGTCGACGGTGACGCTGGCCGACAGGACTCGGGAAACCACCGCTCGCATCAATCCTCCTCAAGGCCGCCGCCGTCGCGGATCTTCATCGCGGCAGCGACCCGGTTGTCGACACCCAGTTTGGTGAAGATGCGGGTGATGTTGGCCTTCACCGTGGCCAGGCTCATATACAGCTGGTGAGCGATCTCCTGATTGGAGCGACCATCGGTGAGCAGGCGGGCGACGTCACGCTCGCGGATGGTCAGCTCTTCGAGCCCGCGCCTGGCCGCCGGGTCGACGTGCTGGGTGGCTGTCGCGGCGGCGATGACCTGCCCGGCGACTTCGGGGGAGAGGACCGGCTCTCCGGCGGCGGCGCGACGGATGGCATTGAGCATCTGCTCGGGTGCGGTGTCCTTGAGGAGGAATCCGCGGGCCCCGGCCTTGAGGGCGCGTAAGACATAGTCGTCGGTGTTGAACGTGGTCAGCATGATGACCGCCGGCGGGTTCGGACGCGTCAAGAGGCGTTCGGCGGCGGCGAGACCGTCGAGGACTGGCATGCGGACGTCGAGGAGCACGACCTCCGGGGCCAGGCGCTCTACCATGTCGAGCGCCTCCTGCCCATTGCTGGCTTCCCCGATGATCTTGACGTCTTCAGAGCCGCCTAGGATCAGCCGCAGCCCGGTTCGGACCATGGCATCGTCGTCTACCAGAACCACCGGGATCACCATGGCAACCACGCCTCCAAAACGAATCGGCCGTCTGTTTCCCCCGACGATATCCGGCCGCCGACGAGTTCCATCCGCTCGACCAGTCCGACGAGCCCAAGCCGCGACCCATCGCCGCGAGAACCAGGGACGACGGGGTTCGCCACGGTTATGGTGATGCCTTCGCCCCGACCGCCAGCGATATCGACGGTGACCGCCTGGCCAGGCGCGTGTTTTCGGGCGTTGGTCAGGGCCTCCTGCACGGCACGGTAACCGTGGCGACTCACCTGGGCCGGCACGGCGGCCAGATCCGTCCCAGTAGTGAATGCGATCTCCTGCCCCGCCGCCCGTGACTCAGCGATGAGCCCGGGCACCTGGTCGAGGCTGGGCTGCGGCGGGGCCGGAACCGATTCCGAGTCCCGCAGTTTGCCGAGCACCAGCCGCAGTTCGTCTAGGGAACGTTTCGCGTTGTCGTTGATGAGTTGGGCCGCCTGTTTCACATCGGCCGGCGGTAGGTCGTCGCGGTACGCGAGCGCGCCCGAGGCCATCGCCACTAGAGAGATGCGGTGGGCGACGACGTCGTGCATCTCCCGCGCGAGCCGTTCCCGCTCGGCTAGGCGCACTTGCTCGAGGCGGGCCTCGTCGGCGGCTCGGGAGGCCTCCAGCCGCCTCGCCTTTTCCTGTTGGAGGGCGGCCGCCTGACGCATTCCGAAGCCGGCGCTGAAGGCGGCTGTCACAACGATTCCTGCGATCAAGGACTGGGCGAAGACGGGGGTAGACCAGCCCTGCACGAAGCCCTCGAGCAGCGCGAACGGTATCGCGGCGAGCCCGTACACGAGGCCCCACAACGGCTTCCGGCGAGCCAGGACGGCGACGTACACTCCGACGGCAGGGGTCAGCGCCTGACCGAAGGACCTAAGCACCAGCGCCGTCGCGGCCAGCCCCGGCCGGAGCCGACTGTTCCGCAGCGCGATCAAAGCGAGCGATAGCCCGTTCGACCCAATCAGCCACAGGGCGAGCAGTGGCGAAATGTCGCTCCAGCGACGTGCCACGTACCAGATCGCAGGGATCAGGTAGTACAGCTGCAGCAGGACGGCGAAGGCCCATAGAAACACCCGCGGCGTCTCGGGGCCTCCAGCATTCTGACTCACCTGCCAAGGATAGGTCAGGCACCACCTGCGCGCCTCGACAAGGTTCTTCGCCAATGGGCCAGCCGGTTGGTCCCCCGAGTTAGCCGAAGGTCGATCCGGGTCGAGCCCTCAGACGCTAGGGCGAACCCAGGTGGCTGGGGTTTGGTAGAAACCATGATCGAGATTAACGAACTGACCAAGTGTTACGGCTCCGGCCCCCGGCAGGTTGTCGCCATCGACCGCGTCACTTTCGACGTCGAACCCGGCACCATCGTCGGGTTCCTCGGCCCCAACGGCGCCGGAAAGTCCACCACGCTCCGAATCCTCTGCGGGCTGGCCGACGCGACCAGCGGGCACGCGCTGATCGGAGGCTCCCCGTACCGTGACCTCCCCAATCCCGGCAGCACCGTAGGCGCGCTCCTGGATGCGTCCGCCGTCCACCCGGGGCGCACTGGCATCGAGACCCTGAAACTAGCCGCCGCGACCATCGGCGTCGGACGGGACCGCGTCGATACGGTCCTCGCCGCCGTTGGCCTCACGAAGGCGGAAGCGCGACGTCGAGTCAGCACCTACTCGCTGGGCATGCGGCAGCGGCTCGGCATCGCGCAGGCGCTTCTCGGAGACCCTGATGTCCTGATCCTCGACGAGCCGGCCAACGGCCTCGACCCGCAGGGCATCGTCTGGCTGCGACGGCTCCTGCGGCGGGAAGCCGACGCGGGTCGCACCGTCCTGCTGAGCTCCCATCAGCTTCACGAGGTCGAGGAGATCGCCGACCGAATCGTCATCGTCGGAAACGGCCGTGTCCTCGCCCAAGGCGCCCCAGACGAACTCACCAGAGGCGGCCAAAGCCTCGAAGACCTTTTCCTAGAACTCACCATCAACGCCCAGCGCACCGCCGCCTGAACCCAAAGGACCCAATCATGACCGCAACAGCCATCCCCACCGCGCATCGACGGAACCGCATCGCTCCCGGGGCCCGCCCGGGCCTGACTCGAACCATCCGAGTCGAGTTCAGGAAGCTCGTGGACTCTCGAGCCGCTATCATCACCGCCCTGATCGGGCTCTCACTGACCGCTACGTTCGCCGCCGGATCGTTCTTCGTCAAAGACCACCTGAAGCTGGATTACTTCCTGACGGTGACAGGGGTGCCGGCCAGCCTCATCATCTTGACGATGGGCGTCATGGCGATTACCAGCGAGTATTCGACCCGGGCCGCCATGCCCACCCACCTGCTTGAACCAAATCGCGCCCGGGTCCTGCTAGCCAAAGCCGCCGCGCTAGTCGCAATGACGTTTCTTGTAAACATCGTGGTCAAGGGGCTTGGCGTGCCCGCGTACCTCGCAGGGGTCGCCATCAGGGGTGCTGAACCGGTTTGGGACGTCGACTGGTTCGGACAGCTCGCGGCCTCGGCAGCTCAGAGCGTCTACGTGTTGGAGGCGTTCGCGCTCGGCATGGTCCTGCTGAACGGTCCCGCGGCGATCGTGATCGTCCTCAGCGAGACGTCGTTGTTCTCCGTGCTGCGAACAGCAATGCCGGAGCGCGCCGAACAGCTCGCTTACCTCGACCCGGGCAGCCTCGCGAACCTGGTCGAGAATGCAACCTACACCGCCGCCGAATGGACCCAGGTGGGGGTCGGCCTCCTGATCTGGCTGGTGCTGCCAGCGATTGTCGGCACGGTCCGCATCCTGCGCAAGGAAGTCGCTTGAGCGGAGCCGGCCTCGCACCGACTACTTGCCGGGAGCGGGGTCGGCGTCTGCCATGCGGCGAATGAAGATGTCAGCGACTAGGGCGCTGTCGAGCATCATTAGAGCCCGCCTCATGCTGGAGCCGTCGATGCCCTCGACGGAGTCGATGCGCGGCTTGGTCGGGGCGCCGGTTGGGCGCTGCGCCACCAGGGCCGCGACCTCGTCGAGCCGGTCGGTGACAGCCGGACTCAGCATCCTCTTCTCTCGGCCTCGCTGGGACAGCTCTACGGCGAACGCCTCGTGCTCGTCGATCACCTCCGGGTCCTCGCTGAGGAGCATCGTCCCGGTCGAGCGCAGTATCTGAAGGCCGCGATCAAGGTCACCACCGCCGAACTCGGCGACGGCATCGCGCAGGATCGGGTTCTTGTCGCCGACCCGTTCTGCGATCAGCAGCAGGTGGGCACCCAGGATACGCTCCTTGTGACGGGCGTGCTCGTCCTCCCGGCTGAGGGTGCGTTCCTGGTCGGGGCTCGACATCGCGGTCGCGTCGAGGAGTTCGCCGGGCCGCTCGTCTAGGGTTTCGCGGAGACGAAGCGGCTTGATGCACAGCGTCGCGGCGAGGGATAGCGTCGTCAGCAACGGCAGGATCAGGAACACCGCGGTCATCGCTTCGGCTAGCGACGCCCGCAGCAGGTCGGCGAGCGGCCCCGGCAGGCTGGCCAGCGAACTCGGGGTCAGGACGGCGTTCGGGTCGAGGCCGTCGGCGGGGACGAGCGTCTGGAGTTCCGGCGTCAGCCGAGCGGTGATCTCCCGCATCAGGTGCGTGGTCATGATGGTGCCCGCGATCGCGGTGCCGAGTGTCGACCCGATGTTTCGGAAGAACTGGAGGCCGGAGGTCGCGACGCCGAGGTCGCGGCGCTGTACCGCGTTCTGGATCGCGAGGACGTAGATCTGGAAGCTCATGCCGTAGCCGAGACCGAGGACAGCCGTCGCGATCAGGACCCCGAGCTGAGTCGACGACGCGTCGAGCCGCATCGTCAGCACCGCCCCAACGACCTGCACCGCGCTGCCGGCGACGACGAACTCCTTGTAGTGCCCGGTGCGGGTGATGAGGTTGCCGACGACGATGCCGGTGAAGAACAGCACGACGTTCATCGGGATGAGGATCAGCCCCGAGCGGGTGGCGGTGAGACCGAGAACGCCCTGGGCGTAGACGGGCACATAGATCAGGACGGCCATCATCGCCATGTTCATGAAGAACGCCCCGACGGTGGAGGCGACGAAGATGCCGTTCCGGGCCAGACGCAGCGGGATGATTGGCTCGGGGGCTCGTCGCTCGATGAGGATGAACGCGACCGTGAACGCCGCCCCGACGGCGAGGAGCACCAGGACCTCAAGCCGCAGCCAGCCCAGCGACCCGCCCAGCGAGATCCCGAGTAGCGACGCCGAAACGGCGATCGTCATCGTCGAGATCCCGGCATGGTCGATCTTGCTGCCCGTGCCGACCTCCGGCACCTTCAGGTACCTGAGGACGATCAGCAGGGCGGCCGCTCCGAGCGGCATTGAGATGTAGAACAGCCACCGCCAGCTGGAGACATCGGTGATCCAGCCGCCGATGAGGGGTCCGGTCGCTTGGGAGACACCCATGACCGCACCCATGTAGCCCTGGTACTTGCCGCGTTGCCGCGGCGGGATGATGGCACCGAGGATCGTCTGCGATAGTGGCATCAGGATGCCCATGCCCGCTCCCTGCACCGCTCGAGCGAAGATCAGGAACGGGAAGTTCATAGCCGCGCCGGACAGCGCCGACCCGGTTAGGAACAGCCCGAGGCCGATGACGTAGAACCGGCGCCGCCCGAACATGTCGGACAGCTTCCCGCTGATCGGGGTGATGACGGTCGAGACGAGCATCACGATCGTCGACAGCCACGAATACCAGGCCAGGCCTCCGAGGTCGGCGACGATCCGGGGGATCGCGGGCCCGACGATCGTCTGGCTGATCGATGCGGTGAACATCCCCACTACCAGCCCGAAGTAGGCCCAGCGAACTTTCCGGAACTCGAAAGTGGCATCACTCACGGGCCGACGCTACACCCATGGGTCACGGGCGCGACGCGAAGCCCCCGGCAGCGGACGCTCCAGCGCCGATGCGGCGTTTTGTCGAGCAGAACCCCGGCGTTTTGCCTAATAGAAGACGTGCGTTTTGTCGACTAAAGATCGTGCGTTTTGTTTAACAGGGGTACGCTCGCGCCATGACGTATCTGCCGCGAGCCCTAGATGCGGTGCTGGATGAGTTCTTCCCTGGGCCGTTCGCCGTCGCCATCGATGGCGCCAGAGCCGTAGGCAAGACGGCTACGGCGGCTCGGCGCGTAGAGCGGGTCGTACACCTAGACGACCCAGCTGTCGTCGCCGCAGTTGCTGCGGGGCCAGAGGTCTTTCTAGATGGTGCCTCCACGGTGCTGTTCGACGAGTGGCAAGAATTGCCGGAGGTCTGGGACCGGGTTCGGCGTCGCGTCGATGCACACTCGACGACCTCCTACCTGCTGACCGGGAGCGCCGCCCCTAAGCCTGGGGCAACGACGCATTCCGGAGCCGGCCGGATCGTGCGTTTGTTGCTGCGCCCGATGTCGCTCCGGGAACGGCAGGTCACCCCCGGCGGTGTCTCCATGGCCGAGTTGTTCGCCGGGGGGACGACGCCCTCGGTGCGCACTGCCTTCGACCTTGCTGCTTATGCACGCGAGATCTGTGCGTCGGGCCTGCCAGGGGTACGCCAGGCGTCGGAGCGGCTTCGCGCTCAGCTGCTTGACTCATACGTAGTCGGCATCCTCGACCGAGACATTGTCCTCAGCGGGGTGCATGTCCGCCGCCCAGGCACGCTGCGAGCTTGGCTCGCAGCGTATGCCGCGGCCTCATCGACAACGGCGAGTTACAGCGCGATCTTGGACGCCGCGACGGTAGGAGAGCGGGACAAGCCCGCGCGCGATACCACCACTGCCTATCGCGATGCCCTGGCGAAGATCTGGGTGCTGGACCCGGTTCCGCCTTGGCTGCCTATCTTGACGCCGCTGCCGCGCCTGAAGGTCGGAGTCAAGCATCAGCTAATGGACCCGGCGCTCGCCGCGCGTCTGCTGGGGGCGACACCTGAGACGCTGCTCAGCGGCGCACCTGGAGCCTCCGAACTGCTTGGGCAGTTGTTCGAGTCCTTGGCCACCTTGTGTGTTCGCGCCGAAGCGCTGGCAGTCGACGCAGCCGTCTCGCACTTGCGGACCCGCAACGGTGACCGGGAGGTCGATTTGATCGTTGAGAACTCACAAGGTCAGGTCGTTGCATTTGAAGTCAAGCTCGCGCAGGCGGTGAACGACGGCGACGTGTCGCACCTCCACTGGCTGAAGAAGCGCCTCGGAGACCGGGTGCGGGACATAGTCGCGCTGACCACCGGAGCCCATAGCTATCGCACGCCAGGGGGAGTCCTGGTTCTTCCGCTCGCGCTCCTGGGATAGCAGGAGAAATAAGACTGAGTCTTAGTTGATCGAGGTGGAGCGTGCGAGGCACGAAGCAGTTTTGAGTATCAGTGATCGCCTACCAGATACCTTGGCCCACACACGGAGGAAGGCCGGTATCGTTCTTGGCGTGAGCATGATCTCGGTTTGGGTTTTGATCGTCGCCGCCGGCGCGACGGCTGGGGTGGCCTGTTGGCGGGCCGTGGTTTATGTGCTTCGCGGGAAGGAATGACATGGCGGAACTCAAGGGCATTGACATCGAGATTCCCGATGGCCTCAGCCCGAAGCTGATCGCGCTCGGTTGGCTGGTCGGCGTGTGGGAGGGCACCGGCAACGGCACCGACCACGAGGGTAACGACTTCACCTTCGAGCAGCGCATCGCGTTCACCCACAACGGCGGTGACTACCTGTTCTCCGTCTCGCAGGCCTTCGGGCAGTCCGAAGGCGGCGCGTTCGATGTGCCGCTTGGCATGGAGGCCGGCTTCTGGCGTCCCAAGGCGGATGCGTCGCTGGAGGTGACGATGACCCACTCCGATGGCTGGACCGAGGTTCTCGTCGGAGCGATCCAGGTGACTCGCATCGATCTTCGAACCGACGCGGTAGTCCGGACCGAGAGCGCCGCGGTCAGCCACGCGTCTGGGCAGCGCCTCTATGGCAAGGTCGAGGGGGATCTGATGTATGCGCTCGACCGTTCCACCGCCGACCATGAGTTGCGACCCCACATGTGGGCGCGGCTCACCAAGCAGCCGTGAGCGTCCCCGTCGAGGCGGGCGTCGATGCCGGGCTGCCGTGGCACCTCGGCAACCCCGTCGCCGAAGCCCGGGCGATCAAGGCCGGCGATGCCGTCGTCGACCTTGGCAACCGGGAGGTCGTCGAGATATCGGGCGCGGATCGGCTCGGCTGGTTGCATTCGCTGACCAGCCAGCACATGGAGAGTCTTGCTCCGGCTGAGCCGGTCGACGCGCTGATCTTGTCCCCGCATGGTCACGTCGAGCATTTTTTCTCTGGCGTCGACGACGGTGAGCGGCTGTTGGCCTGGACCGAGCCGGGTCGCGCCAAAGCCCTCGTCGATTTTCTCGAATCGATGCGGTTCGCGATGCGGGTGGAGGTCGCGCGCCGTGACGACAAGCTCGCCTGGGTGGGTGAGAGGGTCGCGGTTCCGGAGGGCTGGATGTCGTGGCCGTGGCTTGGAGGTCGTGCCGTGCTCCGCCCACCGGATGTGTTGCCCGAGGGCATCCCCGCGGGTGCGTGGGCTTTTGACGCGCATCGTATTGCCGCCGGCGTTCCGCGGATCTTCGTCGACACCGACCACCGGACGATCCCCAACGAGATCGGGTTGTTCGGAACCCACCTCGACAAGGGCTGCTACCGCGGCCAAGAGACAGTAGCGCGCGTGCACAACCTCGGCAGGCCGCCTCGTCGGCTGACGCTGCTTCACCTCGACGGCTCCGCTGAAGCCCTCCCGGCGCCGGGCGCGGCGCTGGAACTGGGAGGCCGGAGCGTGGGCTTCGTCGGTTCGTCGGCGCGCCACCACGAGTTGGGGCCGATCGCTCTCGCACTGGTCAAGCGGGCAGTCCCAGTGGATTCCACTTTGGCGGCCGATGGCATCCCTGCGGCCCAAGAGGTCCTAGTGGATCCGGAAGTCGGGCTGCACCGCCGGATAACCTTCGGCTGACGGGCTGTTACTCGGCGCGGGCCGCGACGGCGGTCGCGAGCTTGGCCTCCAGCCACTTCGGCACGACCTCTGGGCGGCGAGGGAAGCGTTCCAGATCTTTGGCCCATTGGCTGGCGTCGAGTTCGCGGGTCCAGGCGGGCTCGTCGTCGTAGTTGAAATCGCTGCGGACGGTACCTTCGTCGGTGACGGTGATCTCGCCGGAGAACCAAGTGCCGGTGCCGTCGGTGTACATGGCGTGGCGCAGCTGGGTCAGGGCCGCGGTGAAGGCGTCGCTGAACCGTCCGACCCGTTCAGTACCGCCGTCTTCGCGCGTGCCGGTGGCCTCGAGCTGGCCGAGATCGGCGACGACGCGGAACCGCACGGTGGCGCTGACACATCCTTCGGGCATGGCCGTGTACAACTCTTGGGCGATCTGCTCGATCAGCTGCTGCTGTTGCTTGATGTCCGGCACGGTTCCTCCTAGTTGGTCGGATACTTCGAGCCTAGGGGGAACCGGCCCCGACATAAGGTAAATGGGCCGCCGACCAGATGGTCGACGGCCCATCGGCCAGGCGGAGGCTCAGAGCGCCGCGAGCGCGGCGTCGTAGTCGGGTTCCTCTTTGATTTCCGGGACCTGCTGGACGTACACGACGCGGCCATCCTCGTCGAGGACGACTACGGCGCGCGACAGCAGCCCCTCGAGCGGACCGGTGGTCATAGTGATGCCGTAATCCTCGCCGAGGGTGGTGCGGAAGTCGGAGGCGACGATGACGTTCTCGATACCCTCTGCGCCGCAGAAGCGGTCGAGCGCGAAGGGGAGGTCGCGGGAGACGCACAGGACCTTGGTGTTTTCCAGGCCGGCGGCGCGCTCGTTGAACGTGCGGACGCTCATGGCGCAGACACCCGTGTCGACGGACGGGAAGATATTGAGGACCAAGCGGGTGCCGGCGAAGTCGGAGAGTTTGATGGGGCTGAGGTCGGAGCCGACGAGCGTGAAGTCGGGGGCCTTCGAACCAACCTCGGGCAGGTGACCGTGGGTGTGGACGGCGTTTCCGCCGAGCGTGATGTCAGTCATGCATGAATCATCGCTCATCGTGCCAAACGGACCAACTGGGACACGTCCGATACGTCAGGTCAGGTGGATGATGTGCGTTTCGTCGCCGTCGACGCACACCGCCAGCCTGGAACCGTCTGGGCACCACACGATCCTTGAGATCGACTCGGTGTGTCGGATGACCTGGTTGAGCTCCCCGGTAGTGGCATCGAATAGGCGGATCGCATGATCGAACGAGCCGGTGGCTATCGTCGCGCCATCGGGGCGCCACGCGACCGTCGAGTACCAGGCACTACCGTGGTCGAGGGTGAGGAGCTCTTCACCGGTGTCGGAGTCGAACACGGCGGCGGTGTGACCGGACGTGCCGGCGACGTACCGCGACCCATCTGGGCTGAACGAGATCGCTCGGATCCGGGGGGCGGAGCCGAAACTTCGGGGTGCGGCGTTCTCGGTGACGTCGAGGCGGCCGGCGAAGAGACGCTTGCCGTCGGGGCTATAGGCCATGGCGCCGCCGACGCCGGCGTTGGGGAGCAGCCGCTCGCCATGCCCGGTCGTCGTGTCCCAGATGCGGACGGTGCGGTCCCACGAGTGCGATGCGACGCGCCGACTGTCCGGGTGCCAGACGACGTTGCCGACCAAGTCGCGGTGGCCGGTCAGGACGGCTTGCTCCATGCCTGTGAACGCATCCCACAGCCGGACTGTGGCGTCGCAGGAGCCGGTGGCTAGGTGGCCGCCGTCGGGGGACCAGGCTACGGAGTTGACGACATCGGTGTGCCCCGTGAGCACCATCAGGAGCTCGCCGTGGAGTCGACGGAGGCGGTGGCGACGCGGCGCCCGTCCGGACTCCAACCGGCCGAAAACACGCGTTCGGGCTGGCGGAGTCGGATCGTCGATCGTCTGCTCATGCGTCCTCAATCGCTGGTGGGTGGCGGCGGTGCCAAAGGGTGCAGTCTGTGTGCCAGTCTCCAACCCCCAAGCTTTCTGACAAGATTACGCCGGGTTATAGCAACGCGCGAGTCGTCCAAACGGCGGATTCTCATTGGTTAACGAGGGGTTGCGTGTCGCCGCGACGTCTGTGCGGCATAATAGTTAGTTCCCCTTTTGCCCCGTGGCTAGGGTCGATGCAAAGTTTTGGAGCTGGCCGCTTGGGGCTAGCGGCGAAAGCTCCCCGCGATTGGCTGCCCGCCAACTGCCGGACTGGGCTTCGAGGCATCCCGCCCAAAGGTAAATCTGGATGACCTGGCCCCCGATGAGCGCATTCCGGGGGCCAGGCCGGGTTTACGGTGCGGGGAACGTGTTGGCGCGGCTGAGGGGAACGGACCTCGCACGCGCCATCGTCGGCTCCAAACCTCGGGGGCCCAAGCGCGGGGCCCTTCGGACTACACCAAGGGCCGTGGTCTTCGGACTTCGGGTCGTTCTTGCCTGCTGCCTTCCCAGGTTGCCCCAGTGGCTTGGATAGCAGGTTCGTTACCGTCACCGCTGCGCGCCAGTCCCGGAGTTTCACCGGGTTCCCACACCCGACGAGTCGGGTGCCTGACGGCCCTATGGTCGAACCATATCAGGCGACCCGTGCCGCCGAACGCGCCGGGCGATGGCAATGCCGGAGGGTAACAGCAGAGTCCAGAACCCGGAAGCCGGCATGACCACGATCCCAGTGATGGTGAGGGCCGCGAGCCCGGCGATCCAGCCCCACGGCAGCAGCGGGGTGAGGCGTTCGAGCGCGGCCACGGCACCGCCGAGCAGCATCAAGGAAAACCCGGTGACTAGGAACCAGAAGACCGTCGCCAGCCGGGCATCGGTTTGGGTGAAGGAGCCGGCGAGCCCGCCCCTCGTCGCGTCACTCAAGAGGCGCCAGTCACGGGCCAGCCCTAGGGAGTTGTGTAGGAGTCCGATGCCGATGAGGCACCAACCGACGAGGGGACGGGGTTTCGAGAACATGTTCCAAATAATGCTCGCTGCCGGGGCCCGGCAGCGAGTGCAATCACCCGAGCTTCTCGCGCCCGGGTAGATCGGCCGGCATCTCCAGCTTGGTACTGACCTTGGAAGCCGGTGCCAGGTTGTACTTCTCAAGAGCCTTGCGCAGATACTCGGCGGCGTCGATGTTCAGCGGGCTTTCGGTCCACAAGGCGTAGGGGAGGTTGACGAAGCGCTCCTCCTTGATCGCCGGGAAGTCCTTGGTAACCGAATGGGATTTGAGGATGTCGACCTTCTCCTGGTAGGTCTGACCGGGGTAGTCCACGAACACGAAGACATCAGGCTTGGCAGTGGCGAGTTTCTCCCAACTGACGGTGGTCCAGGTGTCCTGAACATCGGCGGTCGCGTTCGTACCCCCGGCTTTCTCGATGATCGCGTTCGGAGCGCCGAAGAAGCCGCTGGTGAAGATCGTATCCTTCGCGGAGTCAAAGACGAACACCACCGGCTTCTTCTCAGGCTTGGGTGCGGAATCGAGATCCGCCAGGCGAGTCTTCTGATCCTCCACGACCTTCGCCGCCACGTCCGGATGACCGGTGATGGCTCCGAGGTTGGTGACGTCGGTGGTTACGGCTTCCCAGGGATCGACGACACCCCGCTTGGCGGTGCCCTCCTGGCGGCAGGATTCGGTGAGGAGGTACGAGTTGATACCTTTTTCCTTGAGGAGATCGGGAGTGAGGTTCTTCTCCTCCGAGAAGCCGTAGTTCCAGCCCGCGACCATCAGATCTGGGGACTGGGCGATGACGCCCTCCAGCGTCGGGTAGTTATCGTTGACCTCCTTGAGTTTTCCGACGACTTCGGCACCGTACTTGGCCTCAAGGATCGGCTTGTCTCGGTTCATGCTGCTGACCGCCGTGATGTTGTCCACGCCTCCGGCCGCCAGGACTAGAGAGACGATGTTGCCGTCGTTGACGAACAGTTTCTTGGCGGGGCCGTCAAGCTTTAGCTCTTTCCCGCAGTTGGTGACGGTGATCGGGCCGGTTCCTGCGGCGGAACCAGAGGCTGATGGGGCTTGGGGGGTCGAGCAGGCGCCGAGTACGACGATGGCTGCGAGACCCGTACCTGCGGCTGCGAGCTTCCTGAACTTCATAGGGAGTGTCCTTCCTAAAGGTAATGGTCGTGGCTGACTAGGCCGTCGATGACCAGGTGTTGTGGTCTGTTGTCGCTTTGAGCGATCTGCCGAGAGCGCACCTTGAATGCTTCTTCAAGGTGCCTGGGGGTCATGGTCGTGGCCGGTGCCCCGACGGCTAGGACCTCGCCAGCCGCGAGAATCACCACCTGATCGAACCATCCCATCGCCAAGTCGAGGTCATGGATGGTTGCAACGATGGTGCGGCCAGTGTTACGCATCGTCTTTAGGAGGTGGATTTGGTGGTGGACGTCCAGGTGGTTGGTTGGTTCGTCGAGCAGCAGCAACTCCGTGCCTTGAGCCAGGCCCTTCGCAAGCAATGCTCGGCGCCGCTCACCGCCAGAAAGGTGGTTGCAGGAGCGATGCGCTAGGTTCGTCAATCCGACGGCCGCGAGCGACTCGATGACGATCGCGCGTTCCTTCCGGCCGCCCCGTCGCCATGGCGCCTGATGGGGGAGACGCCCAAGCGCCACCATCTCGGCCAGGGTCAACTCATCGGGGATGGTCTCCTCCTGAGCGACGAAAGCGAGGCGTTGAGCTCGTTGTCTAGGAGACAGGGAGCTGACATCGTCGCTGCCGACCTTGACTTGCCCTGTGACCGGGCGCCGGATACCGGCAAGGACACGCATCAGCGTTGACTTCCCAACCCCGTTCACGCCGACGATGGCAGTCATGCTTCCTGGCTCGCACTGGAAGGTGACTCCGCTGACGATGGTGCGATGACCGATCCCGCAGGCCAAGTCTTGGGCGCACAACCTGGTCATGCCGCACCTCCGTATTCGTAGTTGCGTCGTCCCATGACTATGAGGAACACCGGAGCTCCGATTAGGCCGGTAACGACGCCGAGCGGGATCTCAGCGGGGGCAACGATCACCCGTGAGGCGACATCGACCCACAGCATGAAGAAGCCGCCGAAGGCAGCAGCGAGTGGAAGCACACGGTGATGCAGGGAACCGACAACCATCCGGCATAGGTGTGGAACCACCAACCCGACGAATCCGATGCCACCCGAGACCGCGACCATGACGCCGACTAGCAGTGCCAGGAGTACGAAGAGGCTCTGCCGAAGGGGGCCTATGGGGACGCCGAGTGCGGCAGCCGTGTCGGGCCCTACGGCCAGGGCGTCAAGCCACCTGCTGGCGGCCAACAGAAGCAGCAGACTCAGGAACACGACGACGGCCGGCAGCGGCACGCGGTTCCATTGGGCGCCGGAGACGCTTCCCAGCAGCCAGAACAACACTGACTGGGCGGCGCGCGGGTCGGGGCCTTTGAAGACCAGGAAGCTAGCGACCGCCGAGAACGCGGACGAGAGTACGACCCCGGATAGGACGAGGCGGATCGGGGTCAGGCCGCCTTGAGCCATCGAAACCAGGTAGACCGCGAGGGCTGCTCCGAGGGATCCGAGAAGTGCCCCAACCGAGATCGCCCACAGTCCGAAGGCCGAGAGGACCCCGAAGGTGATGACGGCGGTGGCGCCGACCGACGCTCCGGCCGAGACTCCGAGCAGGTATGGGTCGGCGAGGGGGTTGCGGACGAGGGTTTGCATCGCTGCCCCTGCCACGCTGAGTCCGGCCCCGACCACGACCGAGAGAAGAGCGCGAGGCAGGCGCAACTCCCACACGATCGCCTCGACCGCAGGGTCGTTTGGGCCGGTTCCGTGCCCCAAATGGCTGAGCACGACCTGCCAAACGGCGGCCGGATCGAGTCGCTCTGAACCGATGTTCACTGAATAGATCACGCTGGCGGCCGTTAAGACCAACAGGACTATGGTCAGCGGAAACGTGAGTGCGCGAAGCACGTCACGGACAGACCTGCGTGACTGCATCACGCCCAGCTCCAAACCTCGGGGGCCCAAGCGCGGGGCCCTTCGGACTACACCAAGGGCCGTGGTCTTCGGACTTCGGGTCGTTCTTGCCTGCTGCCTTCCCAGGTTGCCCCAGTGGCTTGGATAGCAGGTTCGTTACCGTCACCGCTGCGCGCCAGTCCCGGAGTTTCACCGGGTTCCCACACCCGACGAGTCGGGTGCCTGACGGCCCTATGGCCGAACCATATCAGGTGGGCCTAACTTAAATCGTAGTCAGGGGGTACCTCGCTCACCGCGCAACCCATTTGGGTCTTGAGGGGCAGGAGGCTGATGGCGTCCAGGAGGGTTATCGCCTCACAGCAGCTCGTCGTGGGCCCCGACGTGTTCGAAGTGGTAGCCGCCGCTCTTGGTGATCCACCACGTTAGGCGCGGGGCCTGCGGGGTGTTTTCCTTCACGTAGGTGCGCCACACCGGGGTGCCCTCGGGCGAGATTCGGGGGCGGCCCGACTTGCCCTCCAGGAACTGGTGGGTCGGGTGCTGGCGGTAACCGTCGCCGCGGAGGATCGCGACCATCACCTCCAGCGTGCGCTGCCGGGGTACGACGTGCGCCTCGAGGTCTTGGAGGAACTCGGGGCCGAAGGTCCACGCCGGGGGCTGTGATGCCGGGCGCTCGCGCTCAGGGATGCGGGTCAGCCACATGAACTGGATGGCCCAGCGCAGTTGCTGTTCCGGGTCTGAGTAGACGAGCGGGACTTCGCTGGAGTGGGCGGCCTTCAACTCTTCTTCGAGGCGACGGATGCGGTGCTCAGCCTCCCCCAGGAGCTGCTCGGCCGTATCGGCGCGGGAACGCTCGTGCTCGGTGTTCGAGTTGGGGCCGCCGAGCTGCTCTTCCAGGACTCGCTCGACGCTTCGAAGCACCACGGCCTCGATATCCGCGAGCGTGAACGGCGGGGGTGCGGTCGCCCCCTGCTTGGCTGGGGCGGCGGGCTTTTGGGCTTTGATGAAGACCGTCTCGATTTCCTCGGCTGGCGGCTGCGGCGCGGGCGAGGGAGTCGGTCTCGGACCGGGCTTGGGGCGTGGGCCGGGCTTCGGGACGGGGCCGCTTGGCGCGAGGCGGGGCGCGGTGAGCCCCAGGCCCGAGGGCTGGCGCTTGAGCGCCGGGTCGGGGGCGCCGGGGGAGTAGCCCATGGGGGTGCGCTCGGCGGCCTCGACGACGCGCCTGAGCGCGACCTCTGGGTCGTCGTTGGGGTAGACGAGCAGCAGGGGGTGGCGGCGGTAATGGTCGGTCAATCGGGCGCCCGGCATGATGACGCGCACTGAGCCGCCGTAGCAGTGGAAGGCGGCGCTAATGCGGTCCGATAGGCGCTCTGACGCCGCCATCGTCTTCAAAACCACGACATCGGTGGGTAGGTTCTCGACGCGTTTTTGAAGCTCTTCGACGGGGATCCTGGGCTTGAGCGTGTCGCTAGCCGGGCTGACGACAGCGAGGCTGTTAACGCGTTTGTCGTCGAGGATGTAGTCGATGAGGTGCGAGACCTCTTCGGCATCCACGAACCAAGGTTCGGTCAAAGTGCGCCCCCGAAGCGGTACATCGCTACGCCGGAACCCAACGTCCCGGCCCCCCATGCGACAAAGGGGCCCGCGTGCGGACCCCTCAGCGGAGGATACGAGATTCGAACTCGTGAGGGCGTGAACCCAACCCGCTTTCCAAGCGAGCGCCATAGGCCTCTAGGCGAATCCTCCGGGCGGAACACTACCGGAGCCTGCCGGACGCGCTCAAGTCGGCTGGCGTCCCCCTCTCCGTGACAGGCGGCTACGCCGCGTCGCGGAAGCAAGAAGCGAGCGAAGCGTCACAGCACCATCGCCGCGACCCATCCCGCGGCTAGTAGCGGGATGTTGAAGTGGATGAAGGTGGGAATCACCGTGTCGCGGATATGGTCGTGCTGGCCGTCGGCGTTGAGCCCAGCCGTCGGGCCCAGCGTGGAATCTGACGCGGGGGAGCCTGCGTCACCCAATGCGCCAGCGGTGCCGACGATCGCGACAGTCGCCATCGGCGAGAACCCGAGCGACACGCACAGCGGCACGTAGATGGCCGTGATGATCGGCAGCGTGGAGAACGAGCTGCCGATGCCCATGGTGACCAGGAGTCCCACCAGAAGCATTGCGAACGCGGCCGCCGCCTTGTTCCCCGCGAAAAGCGCGGCCGTGCCGTCGACCAGCGGCTCAATCTGATTCGTCGCTTTCATCACGGCGGCGAAACCTTGGGCGGTGATCATGATCAACCCGATCAGTGCCATCATCCGCATACCTCCGCTGAACACCGCGTCACCGTCGCGCCACTTCACGGCTCCCGTCGCGATGAACACACACAGACCCACGAGCGCTCCGATGAGGAGGGGGTCCGCCTCGTTGCTGGGCGTCGACGTCAGCCATACCTGGATGCCGAAACACACCACCAGCGCCACCAAGGCCACCACCACCTTGCGTGGGTTGGGTGCTTGGGGCGCGGTGGCGTCCATCACGGCCTCGGGGTCGTAGTTTCGGGGCCTGCGGTAGGAGACGAACAGCGCTAGCCCAAGGCCGACGACCATGCCGATGGCGGGGATGAGCATGGCGCCCATGACGGGCACCCCGTCGAGGTTTAGCCCGGCCTTCTCGATGTTGCCGTAGAGGATGTCGATGAGGAAGATCTTTCCGAACCCAAGAGGCAGAAACATATAGGTGGTGACAAGCCCGAACGTCAATGCGCAGGCGATGGCGCGACGATCGAGGCGTAGTTGGGTCATGACCGCCAGCAGCGGCGGGATGAGCAGCGGGATGAACGCGATGTGCACCGGGATAAGGTTCTG
>CAMCJC010000012.1 GCA_945875065.1 uncultured Propionibacteriaceae bacterium
GACGTCGGGGGGGCCGCTGCCACCGGCGTGTTCTTGGGCTGGTTTTATCACCGGTCGTGCTGTTGTGGGGGTCCCGTTGGGGTGGAGCACCACTTTGTTGAAGATGATGCGCTGGATCACCGGGCTTCGCGTCGCAACACCAACACCCCAGCGAAGACCAGCAAGACGACTCCAACGATTAGGGCAGGGACGATGCCTACGGTCCAGGCGGGCTCGGCGGTGCCGACATCGGCCGCGTCGACCCGGGCGTTGAAGGCGAAGAAAGCGTACGCGATGGCCGCGACGACCCCCGCCCAGGCGGCCAGGATCCCGGCTCTACGACCGGGCGCGATGTCCCCGGCCCGGAAGAGCAGAACGAGCGCCGCCACGATACCCACGGCCCCCAGCACCAGCCCTGGCAGCCCAAGGGGGATGACAGCGAAGCCCAGCAGCGGCAGGGCGGCCAGCTGATATCTCTGATTCTTCATGTCCACACCTGTTTCCATTCGCGTGTTGTGTTATACGACACCGACGACCTGGCTCGGCGTCAAGTCGTCTAAACGACGAGGGCGCGGAAGTGACACGGACCCCCTGCCTCGCCATGATGGGATGGAACGAGACACCGGCAACCCGCGCACCCTAGGACGGCCATGACGTTACTGACCATCGGCGTCGCCAGCAGCGCCTTATTCGACCTCACCGAGTCGGACAAGGTGTTTCGCACCCAAGGGATCGCGGCCTACCGCCGCTATCAGGAGAAGAAGCTGAACGTCCCGCTCCCGCCCGGGCCAGCGCAGCCGTTCGTGCGTCGGCTGCTGGCGCTCAACGACGTCGTCCCGGACGCCGTCGACGTCATCGTCATGTCTCGCAACAGCGCGGAGACCGGTCTTAGGGTGATGCGGTCCGCGAAGTTCGCCGACCTGCCGCTGACCCGCGCGGTCTTCAGGGAGGGTCAGCATTCCTACGAGTTCATGCCGGCCCTTGGAATGTCGCTGTTCTTATCGGCGAACCCCGACGACGTCGCGGCCGCCGTTAATGCCGGGCAGCCGGCCGGCACGGTCCTCGGGTCCGCTCCCGTCGACGACGGCGATCCCAGCCTGCGCATCGCCTTCGACTTCGACGGGGTGCTGGCCGACGATTCCTCCGAACTGGTCTACCAGTCCGGCGGGCTGGAGGCGTTCGCGTCTAGGGAGGCGGCCCTCGTCGACGAACCCCTGCCCCAGGGTCCGCTGGCGGGCTTCCTGCAGGGCCTAAACAAGATCCAGCAAGCCGAGGCCGAACTCGCCCGCGGCAAGGGCGAATACCGGCCCCGCCTGCGAATCGCCCTGGTGACGGCCCGGTCGGCCCCGGCCCACGAGCGCGCCATCAATAGCCTGCGAGCGTGGGGGCTTCGGGTCGACGACGCGTTCTTCCTCGGCGGCCGCGACAAGGGCCCGATCCTGGAGGGTCTGCGGCCCCACATTTTCTTCGACGACCAGCCGCGCCACCTGACCGGCCAAGGCTCCGTGCACGTCCCGTTCGGGGCCCTGAACACCACGCCGCCGTCGAAACGCGCCAAGACGCCAGCCTCCCCCGCATCCCCACCCCCGCCGACGCAATCCACCCCGCCGCCGCGCCGTTCCACGGGTCCGGGCAAGCATGTCGCCGAGCCTCCGCCGCCCCCGACGCCACGGAAGGGCCGCCGGATCGTCGACCCAGGGATACCTGACTTCACCCAGGGAAACCCCCGGGGGTAGCATGACGGGCTGCCACAGTTATACCCCCACCGGTATCCCTGAAGGAGCGCCATGCCCACCAACACGCTTAACGGTCGAACATTCGATGTCGACGACCAAGGCTTTTTCACCCATCGCGAGCAGTGGAGCGAGGAGCTCGCGCACGACCTCGCGTCGCTGATCGACCTCGATCTGACCGACCGGCACCTCGCGGCGATCCGATTCCTCCGCGACGACCACGCCGTCACCGGGGCCACCGCGACCCTTCATCGCGCGCAGGAAGTCGGGGGGTTCCCCGTCGGCGAGCTTTGCACCCTGTTCCCCGGCAAGACCGCCCAGAAGCTGGCGTGGCTATCCGGCCTGCCCAAGCCCATCGCGTGCGTTTAAGGAGAATCATGGAAATCCCCGCTGGTTTCGTCATGCCCGACTTCGGCAACACCCCCGCCGCGACCGGTCGTCGCAAGATGGCGTTCATCTGCTCCAAGGGCAACCTCGACATGGCCTATCCGGCCCTGATCATGGGCAACGCCGCGCTCGGCGAGGGCGTCGACGTGCACATCTTCTTCACCTTCTGGGGTCTCGACATCATCAACATCAAAACCAACTACCGGCTCAAGTTCACGATGGCCGGCAACACGGCGATGCACATGCCGGAGCTGGCGCGCGTGCGCCCCGGGCTGGAACACGTCGGCATCCCGCAGGCGCTCGGCAACGTGCCCGGCATGACCTCGATGGCCACCGCCATGATGAAGCGGCAGATGAAGGACCTAGGCATTCCCGAGGTGCCTCAGTTCCTCGACCTGTTGCAGGACCTCGGTGCCCACATGTACGCGTGCCGCCTGACGTTCGACATGATGAAGCTCAACGAGTATGACCTCCACCCCGGAGTCGAGGGCGTCATCAACGCCGCCGATTTCATAGGCATCTCCGAGGGGGCGCAGATCGTCTTCATCTAGCCCAAACAGGCCGGAGTTGGCGGGAGTCCACTGCCGTTTGGGCCCGGCGTTGTCGCTTTGCGACGCCACATTTCACGCCGCTTCCGGAGCGGGATACGGTTGGACCCATGGCACGAGCACTCATCACCGGAGCGACCGCCGGTATCGGCAACGCGTTTGCCCACGAACTGGCCGCCCGGGGGTACGACCTCGTGCTGGTCGCACGCGACCTGGAGCGCCTCGCCGCCGTCGCGGAGGAGTTGCAGCAGGTTCACGGCGTCGACGTCGAGGTTCTGCGCGCCGACCTGGCTGTTCGCGAGCAGGTGATGCAGGTCGCAGCAAGGATCGAGGCCGACGATCAGCCAGTCGATCTGCTCGTCAACAACGCGGGGTTCGGGCTGCACGCGTCGCTGCTCTCGGCGACGGACGTCGACACCCACGCCCAGGCTATCGACGTGATGTGCCTGGCGATGTTGATCCTCGGGGGGGCCGCGGGTCGGGCGATGAAAGCGCGCGGGAGTGGCCGCATCATCAACGTGGCGTCGACATCGGGCGCGATCTTCACCGGCAACTACTCGGCGATCAAGGCGTGGGCGCGCACATGGTCGACGGGGCTGGCCCTCGAGCTCGCCGGGACGGGCGTCACCGTGACGGGGCTGCTTCCCGGCTGGGTCCGCACCGAGTTCCATCAGCGGGCTGGAATCAACTCCAGCAAGCTGCCCCCCATCGTCTGGATCGACGCGGAAACCTTGGTCAAGCAGTGCTTGGCGGACGTGGCGAAGGGGCGGATCGAGTCGGTGCCGACACTCAAGTGGAAGATCGCCTTGTTCATCGCCGACCACGGGCCGCGCGGTTTCATCCGCTGGTTCTCGTCGAAGCTGTCGGCGAGCCGGAGGAAACGCTGATGGCCAAAGCCAGCAAGAAGTATTCGTCGGAGTTCAACGCCGCGGCCCGCCGGGCAGCGCAGATGCTGCTGTTGAAGCCGACGATGTGGCGGTTGCTAAAAGTCCACGTACACGGGCAAGCAAACGTCAGTGAGTTGGAGGGGGCGTGCGTCGTCTTCGCCAACCACTCGTCGCATCTGGACACACCACTTATCTACGGGGCCCTGCCGCCTCGCATCTCGAAGTTCCTGGCGGCGGGGGCGGCGCAGGACTACTTCTACGACAAGTGGTGGAAGGCCGGGCCGATGACGCTGTTCTTCAACGGCTACCCCATCGACCGCGGCCGTGACGACGGCAAGAAACGCAAGCGGCAGGTGCGGGGCCTGTCCGGGGCGCTCCTCGACGACGGCATCCCCCTGCTGGTGTTCCCGGAGGGGACGCGGTCCCGGACGGGGGCGATGGGGCCGTTCAAACACGGGGTGGCATCGTTGTGCATCTCGCGGAACGTACCAGCGGTACCGGTCGCGCTGATCGGCGCGCACGCCGCGATGCCGAGCAGTAAGGGCGGGCTGCCGAAGGGGCGGCCGACGGTACACGTCGTCATCGGGCGGCCGATGCTCCCAAGGCCCGGGGAGATCGCCCACGAGTTCAGCGAGCGGATGCGTCGGCAGGTGCTTGAGCTCCACGACACCACGGCCCGCGCGTACGGTGCGAAGACGCTCGACGAGTACGCCCGCGCCGTCGCGCTGGAGGCCGCTCAGCGCCGCCAAACCGAAAACCACGCCGACAAGCAGGAGGATCGATGATCGACGGCGTCAAGCAGCAAAAGTGGTGGGGCTGGGGCGAGGAGCGCATCAGCTATCAGCACGCGGACAAGCCGAAGTTCGCGCCGTTCGTGATGAAACTGACCGGCGTCGACGTCAACGCGCCGGTGGGGCCACTGCCGAAGCTTACGGACTTTGAGGTACCGGCGTCGATCCTGAGCGACGATCTGCGGGCCCGGCTCGTTACGATCCTCGGCGAGACCTACGTGCAGACCGACGACGAGACGCGCGTCGTGCATGGCTACGGCAAAGGCGTTCGCGACCTCATGAAGGTGCGTGCCGGGGACTTCGGCAGGCTGCCGGACGTCGTCGTCTACCCCGGCACGGCGGAGGAGGTCGCGGGGGTGGTCGACGCCGTCGTCGAGGCGAACGGGGTGCTTATCCCGTTCGGCGGCGGGTCGAACATCGTCGCGGCGCTGGAGGCGGTGCCGGGCGAGGCGCGCCAGGTCGTCTCGGTGAACCTGGGGCGGATGCGGAAGGTCCTGGAGATCGACGAGCAGTCGGGGCTCGCGCACATTGAGGCCGGCGTGTTCGGGCCGGACATGGAAGAGCAGCTGCAAGCGCGCGGCTGGACGATGGGCCACCAGCCGGATTCCTTCGAGTGGTCTACGCTCGGCGGCTGGATCGCGACCCGGTCGTCCGGGATGCAGTCCGACAAGTACGGCGACATCGCCGACATCTGCCGGGGCCTGACGATGGTGATGCCCGGGCGGGTGCTGACGCTGCGCCCCCTGCCGTCGACGTCGTCGGGGCCGAGCGTCCGCGAAATGGTGCTGGGTTCGGAAGGTCGACTCGGGATCATCACGTCGGCCTGGGTGAACGTGCACCGCGTCCCGGCGGTCCGGGAGATCCAGGCGTACTTCTTCCCCACTTACGAGGCCGGGCTTAAGGCGTGCGAGCAGATCGTCGCGTCCGACGCGTCGGTGATGATGGCGCGCGTGTCCGACGACGTCGAGACGCAGTACATCATGGCGAACGGGAAGCAGTCGTCGAAGGTGTCCTCGCTTGTCAGCAAGGGAATCCAGAAGCTGATGGTCGCGAAGGGCTGGGATCTGGAGAAGATCGCGATGAGCTTCATCGGTTTCGAGGGCTCACCGAACCACGTCAACTACGAAAAGGGGCTGGTCGGCAAGATCGTGCGGGCCAACGGCGGGCTCGGCGTCGGCAAGGGCCCGGGCGCGCTGTACGACCAGAAGAAGTACGACACCCCCTACCTGCGGGACTTCATGCTCGACCACGGCATGGTCTGCGACGTCTCCGAAACGTCGACGCCGTGGCGCTACGCGGCCGAAATCCACACCCGAACGGTAGCGGCGGTGAACCAGGCCCTAGACGAGATCGGCAAGCGGGGCGTCGTGTTCTGTCACCTGTCGCACTCGTACCACTCGGGCGCGTGCCAGTACTTCACGTTCGCGATCGCCGACGACTCGCCGTCGGCCATGGCCAGCTACGACCACGTCAAGCGGGCCATCCAGCAGTCGTTCATGGACTTCCACGGCACGGTCAGCCACCACCACGGCGTCGGCGAGGAACACGCCCCGTGGCTGGAACAGGACATCTCCCCAGCCGGGGTGTTCATCCAAAAGGCGCTCTTCGACGGTGTCGACCCGGGGCAGAACCTCAACCCGGGGAAGATCATCCACGAGGGTCGTCCAGGGATCAGCCCCAACTCAGCCGACGCGTAAGTCGGGGCGGGCTGGAGGGGAGGCCGGCGGCGAGCGAAGGAGGCAGCATGAGTAAGAACAAGCACGACCGGTGGGACGTCGCTCCTTGGGAAGCGCTCCGCGTCGGTCCCGATTTCGACCTTGCCGCTTTCGACCGTGCGTCGACGCCCGGCTGGGACGGCGACAAGGACGATGCCGAGACTGCCATGGCCGCCCGCGGCGCAGAGCTCGCCGAACTGCAGGAGCGGCTGTACGCGGAGGGGCGCGCGGGAGGAGGTCGCGGAGTGCTGTGCGTCATCCAGGGGCTCGACACGGCCGGCGAGGGCGGCATCGTCCGCCACGTCATGGGCCTGGTCGACCCCCAGGGCGTCACCATCCGCGCGTTCGGCGTGCCCACCGAGGAGGAGCGCGCCCACCACTACCTGTGGCGCATCCGCAACGCCTTGCCCCAGCCCGGCCGGATCGGCGTCTTCGACCGCTCGCACTACGAGGATGTCTTGGTGGTGCGCGTCGACGAGCTGGTCCCCGAGGACGTTTGGCGTCCCCGGTTCGACGAGATCAACGCGTTCGAGCAGGAGATCACAGCTCAGGGGTTCACCGTGCTGAAGTTCGCGCTCATGGTCTCGTATGAAGAGCAGGGAATACGACTCATGGAGCGACTAGACCGCCCTGACAAGCACTGGAAATACTCCCCAGGCGACCTCAAGACACGCGCCAAGTGGGACGCCTATCAGGAAGCCTACGCCGACGTTTTCCGCCGCACCTCCACCGACGTCGCGCCGTGGTACGTCCTGCCGGCCGACAAGAAGTGGTACCCGCGTCTGGCCGTCACCGAGATCCTCGCCCACACCCTTAAGACCCTGAACCCCCAGTGGCCGACCGGCGACTTCGATGTCGCCGAGCAGCGACGCCTCTTAGCCGCGACGATGGCGACGTCGACGCTGAAGGCCTCCCTCGAAGAAACCGACCCGTCGCTGACCGAAGCCATCCAGCAAAAGCGCGAACTCCTCAAGGAGCGCTGATGCGCTCCTTGAGGCCGTACAGTGGCGGGCGCATCTGAAGGGTTTCTGGGCACTGTCCCTGGCAGGCATGAGAGCGGCGTCTTGGGCGATGCCCAGCAGAACGCGAGGGGCTCGTGTGTCGCAGAGCAGACGTTCATTAGGTCCATGCCACTGATAGGCACTCGCCGTACAAGGTCTCGACATCGACCCCGGGCACGCCGAGTTGTTCGAAAAAGCTGCACACGTTTCGGCAGTCCCGCTCTAGGATCAGGGCCCCTTCGGGGTTCTTAGCGATATCGACCACTTGAGGGAAGTCGATGATCACTATACGCCCCCCGCTCACCAGGATGTTGTAGGGCGACAGATCGCCGTGAGCGTAGCCGAGCCTGGCCATCGCCAGCATGGCGTGCAGGACCTGTTCGAAAGCTGCCGACGCCCGCCCGGCGTCGAGTTGGGCGTGTATCAGGCGCTCTGCTGCAACGCCGTGCTCGTCGCCCACCCATTCCATCAGGAGTTCTGCGCCCTGGATCTGGACCGGGTACGGGACGGGGACGCCAGCCGCATAGAAGGTACGCAAGAACTCGAACTCGGAGGTGGCCCATTCCGAGCGCACCAGGAACTGGCCGTACTTCGACATCTTCGCGATGGCACGTTTGTCGCGGCCGCTCTGAGTCATTCGGTCGCTACCGTTGACCACACGCGCCCGCACGGCCGGAGGCACCGTTGGTTTGTATCGCTTCGCAGCCATCAGGGCTTCCCGGCCAGAGGACGGCGAATACCTTCGGATCAGGTGTATCTCGGCCTCCTTGCCGGTTTTGACTACACCCAGCTCGTAGTCGATGGCGTCGCCGTCGGTAACGACCCACTCGGGCCACGGCAACGGTCCACGGCCAGCATGCGAAGTCTCGGGCCATGTCGACCAGCGCTGCTCGCCAAAGGTGCCCATGGTTACTCTACCCTCTCCGCAACGAATCGCTTCGGGAAAAACCAGATCACGGCGACGCCGACCACCAGGCATAGCGCAGCAACCGCGATCAGCGCCAAGTCAACACTCACCATGGCGAACATCATAGGCATGACGAGGTACCCGAGCGGCGCCAGGCCTTCGCTGAGAAGGTAGTCGAACGAGAAAGTGGCAGCGATCATCTCCTCGGGTGTCTCCGCTTGCACCCGAGTCGCCCAATGGACACCGGCCACCGTCAACGCGGCACCGGAGATGCCAGCAATACCAAACAGGCTCCAGAGTGGCCAATGCCACGCTAAGGCAAGCAACAGCACCAGGATCGGGAGCAGCGACCCGACACACACCACCTGCGTGGCCCCACGTACCCGCTCTGCGAGGAGCCCGCCCAAGATCAGCCCGACGGCGAACAGACTCTCGACCACGCCCCAACTCCACAGGGCACCGTAGTTCGCTTCCAGCACCCACGGGCCCGCCACCATGTAGGCCGACCACGCGAGCAGATGCCACAGCCCCGAATACAGCACGATGGCCACCAAACCGGGAGACGCCCGGAAGAAGCGCCACCCAATACTGAGATTCTGGACGATCCCCTGCTCGCCACCCGGCGCCTTCGCCCCGGGTGCGAGTCCGGTCTGCGCGAGGAACGCAGCCCCCATCAGCGCCGCCAGACAGGCCCAGGCCAACCAGCGGCTACCGAACACCGCAAGCGCACTCGCCAGGGCTGGCCCAGCTACCCCGACCGCTCCGACAACAACGGCCCGCTGCGAGTTCGCCCGCTTCAGGTCCTTCTCCTCGACGATCTGCGGGAGATACGACCCAATCGCCGGATACAAGGTCGATGCAACCAACTCCAGAAGAAACGAGACCGCGATGAACACCCACAGTGAGACCATGTGAAACAGATCTAAGATCCCGACGATCAAGGTAATTACGCCCCACGCCAGGCAAGTCCATTGGAACAGCGTCTTCTGGGTTACGTGTCGAAGAAGGCCTGGGGTAAACAGAGATCCGGCGACGGCTGGCACAGCCCCGACGCCGAGGACCCAGGCTAGATCGGATACCCTGCCGCCTTGGGTCACGACCGATACGGCCAACAGGGCCGGAAGAGACGAATCGGCGAGAGCATACAGCCCTCGGGAAAAGAGAAACCACCCGAAGTGGCGGTTGTCTCTAAGCAGGGCTAGAGAATCCCACATTCCCAAACCTCATCCTACTTACTCTTCCGATCTCCAAGTCTCGCATTGATCTTTTTTGCAATTTCGTCAAACTCAGAATCACCGCAGGCACATACCAAGGAATCCTTATGTCGTAGCATGACAAGCGGAAATTGCGTCAGCTTCGCTGTCGGGTTCGTCCACAACTCATCTTGCCTCTCTTGCAACCACCCGACCTGCTCTCCCCAGTACAACTTATCCAACACGACAGGAGAGTAACCTGCATCGATAAAACCATCGTCCCCACCAAAAGATATCACATCGACACCATGGGTCGCGAACTTCTCTCGAACCCGCGCATACCAAACTCGGCTTATCTGCCTACTCGCGGCTAGATCTGCTCTGAAAATACCCACTGGAACGACGCCACTTACTAAAAGCTTCATAAACCGGGCGTCTGAAGTCGTGAAGTGTCGAGCAGGTCGCAGACGGTATAGCGCCACACCTACCGGAACGGAGTCCATCGTAGTGAGGACCACGAGGCCCCCTCTAAGCGATCTAACGAATCGTGATTTCGTTAACCACGCATGCGGTGTTACCTCGCTACGGTCCATCCAAGTGAGCACTACCGAATGATAAATACTGGACGCCATCCCGATGTCTATGCTGTCACCGGTCAACAATTCTACATCGCACCGCAGAGACCGATAGCGTTCCTCTTGCTCACGAAGAACACGGCGTTGCCGCCGTGTGTAACTTAGAGGACAACGGCCAGTACTATCCAGCACATGGAATTGGCGCACTGCTCTCACAAACCCGTGCCGTCGGAGGTAATCAGATTCCGTCCTCGAACTCGAATGGATCAGAACTTGAACCTCCTGCGCGAGAATTCCTGCAGCCTCAACACGCGACTTCCCGGCGCCAAGATTAATGAACTTCACGACTGGGCGGCCCGTTCAAGCAGCCTCGCGAGCCGATCGAGCCCCTTTGAATCATCAACTGCCGAAACCGCTACAAACATCAACCTCGTAGCGATCGCCTCCGCCACAGGAACCCCTTCAGGATTTAGCTCAAAAGCGTAGCCCTGCATCGCGGGCTCCAGGTAAGCAGGACAGACTGGCTGAGTGCCGATAGGTACATTAGTCTCACGGGCCCGCCGAGACACCCAACTCGCCGACACACCTTTCGGCAGTAAAACTGGCAGAAGATCACTGTTGCCACCTTGACCGCCGACAGTTGTGATCGGCACTCCCACGCGCTTGATCCAGTCAATCAGGCGCTGAACTTGTAGCTCCCTGATCGATTGAGCCAAAGAAACCCATTTGAAATGCTCGTCAAGTTCGTTTGTATCCACTTCTACTGTCGTCACACGAGGCCGCACGCAGGTCCAGATCTCCTGTTGATTCTCCATAGTGATCAACTCACTGAAGCGTCTCATCACCTCGGGGCAGTCGGTCGCTACGATCGCTCCCCGATGAGTCCAGTATCCTGGCTTCCCAGGCCCAAGACTCGCTACCGAAGCCAACGGAGTTCCCAAGTTCGGAGACAGATTAACCGAGAGATCTGCAATGGTTTGTTTACCAGAAATCCGAGTAACCGGACCAAACCATGGACTGACTTCTATACGGAGACCATCCTCATTCACGGCAATCGGCTTGAGGTCATCAACTCCGACATCCGTATATAAGGGCCGCGTCCCGGCCGTGAGACAAGCTATTGTCAGACTTCTACATGCGATGGCAGGTAGCTCGCATGCAATACCTGGCTCACCAAGCACGCTAATGAGCCCCGCAAGCGCACAGGTTCCATTGGCCACCAGCACATAATGCCGATGTCCTAGGATATTACTCACAGCATCTGGAGACTCGCGGAAGATATTGGTGCTCATGATTTTGAGTCCGTTTCCCTCTTCGCTCCTAAGTGTAGGACATCTACAATCATCTGAGCAATCCTCAAGGCACGAATCATCGAAGCACGTTCGTCCGCCTGCGGTGAAAACTCTGAGACTGTAAACAGACGGACGGGCATCGCCCTGAATACACTGCGCAAGCAGTCAGATAACTGACTCCAGTCTAAGCCGTTTGGCTCTGGACATGAGACATCAGGAAAGATATCTGGATCAAGAATATCCAAGTCTACCGCAATATAAACCGGAGTTCGTAAAGCAAAATCAAGCAAAATATCATTCAACTCATTCATAGAAGTAGCTCTCGAGACCCTAGAATGTCCTTCTATTATCCTATCAGGATGCAAGCACCCGCGAGGCCCAAACTGAACAACCCATAGATTTGGAGAATGTTCAAGCAGTAGTCGAACGAAGTTTGCATGGGTGATCCCATTACCGGCACAACTCCTGTCATCATGAGCATCAAAATGAATCAGCACCCCCTCTCGCCCCACGAGAATAGGGAAATTGCACGAGTCGTCTCCAAGTAAAGCAACCGATAGCTCGCTAGGAGAACCGAACAAGAGTTCCTGGAGTTCCATTGCACACGCAAGGCTATTCGGGTAGGGGAAATCTCCCATGTCGACTACACTCACTCCCTTGCACAGGCGGATGCCTGACGCTTGATCAACGAGTCCGCCGGCCGGAATCCCAGTGTCAGAAATAAAGTTACTGGCAATCCGAATTAGCTTCGGGCCGAGATTAGCATGGGAATCTGGTATACTAAACCTTGATGAAGGAATACCACAGATACGAACTTTAGCCACGGAAAGGTCATCCCAGCATCCTAAAAAGGTTCTCATCTTACTTTCCTTCTAAGGACAATAGGCGCGCTGCGGTTACGTTGTCCCCCCGCGCCCACTCCATAGCTACCCAGCTATCCTGAGGTTCCCTTATCAAACGGGATAATACATGGTAGGGCTGATGCCGTAAACGGAGCTCCTCAAGGCGCAACTCGGCCGCACGAGAAGCATTGGTGCTCTCTCTCGCCGCTTTCCTTAGTTTCCTTCTGAGTGTCGCTGTTTCCCGGCTAATGATTGCGACATACTGGTCTAGGAATGCGTCTCGAACGACAAGGGTTTCAGCGTCTTGATAGAAATTACGGACATCAGGCAATTCATCTCGTGATAGACTAGTCGTACTTGACTCCTCATAACGCTTCCGAAGACCCGTTCCAGGGAATAACATCAACTCGTTACTGTAGTGCCCTAAGTCATACAAATCAATAATGCCAGCGCGGAGAATGAATGTTAGATTCTCAGCTAATTCCATCAGACTAAGCTCAGGGTAAAACATTATATAGTCAATGCCAATGGCAATGTCCGCGGCCCGCAATATCGAGATTGCGGTCATACTTTGCTCAACCGTAGCAGGCTTCCCAAAGTTTGTCTTGTTAAAGACGAGAAGCTGACGGTCGTTCCCGGCTTCTATTCCCAACTCGGCCGCCACGAGACCTCGTTCACGAAGCGCCGGCAAAATTTCCTTCAAGGCAAGAACGTGACCGACGTTGGCTTGCACACTCCAAGTTACCCCTGGAAGTTTCTTTGCGATTTCCATCGACCAAGTCTTTGCTCGAGCCTTACTGACGAGAAAATCAGCATCCAAAAAATAGATATGCTCAAAGTACCGGCTTTCACGTTCCTCGACCAACCACCTCACACCAACGTCTGCTGGCATTGAGCGATACGAACCGCCCATAGCGATGATGGAGCAAAAATTGCAAGATAGCGGACAGGACCGACTTGTAACCATAGCCGTTGCTGGATGCAGATTACCATCTGGACTGGTGTATTCCAATCTCGCATTAGGTTCATAGACAGTCGCAGCTTTGAATGGATTGGCCCACCTATCCACCGGCAGCACTACTGGCGACACTTGGTCTAATAAATTCCTATTACTCGTAGTCACCACCCCCGGGATCCGGGAAAAGTCTGAGGCGTTCTCCAATGTCAACTGCAATATCGCTAAGAAGGGGGTCTCGCCTTCTCCCCGAACCACCGCATCGAACAGTCTCGGGTGTTCAAGGAAAAATTCCGGCTCCAGGGTCGCATGCGGACCTCCGACAACGATCACCATCTTGGGATACGCTTCGCGTATCCGGCTTGCGAGTTCAAGAACCGAGGCAACATCGGTACTCATAGCCGTAATCCCCACAACCCGGACTTGACTCAGACCACACCCCTCCAGTTCTAGCAAAGCTTCGTTCCCCCTTGATCGCGCGACATTAGCAACAACAGTCGCAGTCCGTCCCAACTGTCCGTTAACAAACGACGATATCGCCAACAAACCGAGCGGGGCAACATTATTGTCCCAAGTAGGACTTGGAGGATATATCAGAATGGCTTCGGCGCGCGTCATGACTCCCCACAGGTTTTCGTCAAATCACCCAACAACACTTCGGCCTCCTGGTACCTCAAGGCAGCAGCCTGACTTGTCGACACATCTTCGAAATGCGCCGGAAATAGCCACTCAGTCGGCGTCGACGCCCAAATGTGACAATGCTTGATGCTCTCAAATCGATCACGGCCAAAGCGAAGTGTACTCACACCATTGTCAATATAAACGTATCCGAGATCACGCATGATCCGCGTTTGGGGACGAGGGGCCTTTGGCATCCGAGGTTCTCCAATCAGTGTGTGTGGCTGGCGCTGAACAGTACCAGCCACACAGTTACGTCAAGTCAAATCTTTCCATGTGCGTCCAAAGACCACCGTATAGTCCTGACTCGACTCGTTGAAGTGGGTCTCCACCTCATCAAAGCTTCGGTCTTCAGCCTCGTTGAGGAGTTCTTCAACGGTCTTCACGGCTGCCACAGTGCTTTCCGTCATTGCTTCTGTTTGATCTGCCATCGGTTTCACCTCCTTTCTGGCAGTTCGACTCTACGCTATGTGAAGGGCTAAGTCAATCGTTCATATGAGCTTCGCAGCCATTGAGGATAGATGAGCTAATCTTCCAGCCTAAACCGTCGACTTACACCAAGTCAAGGACTTGAGGCCGCCTACTCCACACACGAGGCTTGCTGAAGTCCTATCAATACTACTTGACTAGCTACTTTGCCACTTGGATGAGGCGAGCCAGCGAAGCGCAGAGGGTAGCTGTCCCAAAGGGATCGTACCGCTGGCGAGACCATGAACTACGCTTTGTTGATTAGACCAAGCCGCAACAACGTGTAAAACTCCTAGTCAGCACTACATTACTCGACTTAGTCGACTCCCTGATTCCAACAGGTTCGTTGTCGGGAGTGTGACTCGAAAACGCCATGGCTAGGGGTTTCAGGTGCCAACGATCATTCGGATGTTCGCAATCGAAGAGTTATGGACAGGTGCTGCGTGGATCGTAGCCTCCCGATGATAGGGATTGCTACGCCGTTCCATCTAGAAGACCTCAGCGTGTTCGACACTACCTTCACCAGTCCTGATCTGACTAGTTTCTGTCATGTTGACGAGCTCAGGTTGGAAGTGGGCGAGCAGTGTCTTGAGCCGAAGCGAGCGGGCTACTCGTAGTTGAGCGTGGTGGGTCGTTGAGGCAAGGGGCTCGTGGCCTTGCGCTGGGATGGGTGTTGCGACATATCCGCCCAGAGGACAAGGACCACGAGCTGTGATCGAGCCTACGTGTTTGCTGCGTGATGCGGCGAGCGTGATCTTCAACCTGCCCGGCTATCACGTGATCGACGCGATCGGCCTTGCGCTGGGAGGCCGGCGCGTGATCGTGACCGCTGACGAGGTCAGCGCTGGCTGCCCGGACTGCCGCGTCGTGTCGACACGTGTGCACGCTTGGTATCGACAACGCGTCAAGGACGTTCGGGTCGCGGGCCAGGTTGAACTGGTGGTCATCAAGCCCCGCTTGATGTGCGCCGAACGAACCTGCCCACGCCGAACCTTTCATCCCGAGCACGAGCCAACTGCCGTCGCGGGCCCGCTGCACGACCCGGCTACGAACCGCGTTGTTGACGCCGGTGATCGACCAAGGTCAGCCGGTGGACCAAGTCGCTCGGAGACACGGCGTGGCCTGGTGGACTGCTCAGGCCACCGTCAACAACGCAGTCAAAGTGTTGGGCGAGGTCGACACGTTGCAGGTGACCCAACTCGGCATCGATGAGCATCACTACCGTCGGGTCCGCTGGTACCGGGATGCCGACACCGGCGCCTGGGCGAGGGCGGAACCGTGGATGACCACGATCGTGAACACCCGCAGTGGCCAGGTCCTCGGCATCGTCGATGGCCGCGACAGCGCCGCGGTCAAAGGTTGGCTCACGAGCCGCTCACAGACGTGGCAAGCCAGGATTGAGGTGGTCGCGATCGATCCCTCAGCGGCATTCAAGAAGGCGATCACCGACTGCCTCCCGAACGCCACGATCGCCGTCGACCCGTTCCACCTAGTCCAGTTAGGCAACCTGTGCGTGACCCGGGTGCGTCAACGACTCGTCCAAGACCTCCACCATCGCCGGGGCCGGAAGATCAACCCGGCCTGGACTCACCAGATGCTGTTGCTCCGCGGCTACGACACGCTGTCCACGCGTGGCCGTGACCGCCTCGACCACGTACCCGCCACCGACGACCCCACCGAGGAGTTGAGCGCCGCCTGGGGCCTCAAAGAAGCCCTCCGGCTGATCCTGGCCAGCCCCACCATCGAACAGGCCCATGCCACGAAAACCCGCTTCGATAACTGAGCCGCCCTCGCTAACACCAAACGAGACCGACCGATTCGCCGCCACCATCACCACCTAGTGGCCCGCCATCGAGGCATACATCACGACAAGCGTCACGAACGCTCACACCGAAGCCGCGAACACGACGATCAAACACATCAAGCCCACCGGACGCGGATACCGCAACAACACCCACTACCAAAACCGTATCCCGCTCCATAGCACCCACCAGGCACAACAACACCACTTAACCAGCCAACACACCACAATCAACTGCGAATAGCCAGCAAGCGATCCTGATGTATCGGCCGGTCCAAGGGATGATGGTGCCGCTCCTGTGGTGTCCATGGCAGGGCTCGATGACGCGTTGGGTGGTGCCATATCCCGCTGGGATGGTGCTTTGAATCAGCCTGGAGTTGTCGGAGGGCGTGATCTGCCACGGAGATAGATTCATGTAAACACCGCGCGAGTACGACGGCGAAGCCCGCGCCTGCGTGGTCCGCCTGTACCAAGATCGTGTCGCCGAGGGTGGGCTCTCGCAGGCCGTAGCTCGCCGCGAGATCGGTGAATTCATCGGAGTGAACCCCGACACGCTGCGGGGATGACTCCGCCGCAAGTACGGCGAGGGCACCACCGCGCCCGCGGCGGACGCCGAGCCGGGGAGCGAGGAAGTCGCCCGGTTGCGGCGTGAGAACGCGCAGCTCAAACGCGCGAACGAGATCCTGAAGACGCATCGGCTTTTTCGCGGCAGCGAGGCTCGACCGCAAACTTGGACAGTAATCGACTACGTCCGCGCGCATGCGAACCGGTTCGAGGTCGAGCCGCCCACCTACTCCGCTCACGCTACTCATCGTTTCGGCCCGAGCCGTCGGGATCTCGACGACGTGTATACGGCGAACGCGCTCTATATAACCTCTGGAAACAGAATCGTCGTCTGTACGGGCGCTGCAAGCTCTGGAAAGCCGTACGGCGAGGCTGGCATGGATCTCGGTCGGGATCAGGTCGAGCGGCTCATGCGACTGGCTGGGATCAGCGGTTTCCGGCAAGACCGGCGCAGGATCGTGACGACAGTGAACTAACTACCCGAAAGCGGCAAGACACCCCGAACACGTCCAGCGGTGCTGGGCCTAGCCGTCGTACCCGGATCAGTGGTGAATCGCGGACTTCACATATCTGTGAACCACCGCAAAGTTCTGCTACGTCAGCTTCATCAACGGCTGCGTGCGGAGAACGCCGAGTCGCGGATGGAGCGCGATGTCCTCAAGCGATCCGTAGGTCAGGTGGGTGAAAGAGGCGACGAAGTGAGCCTGGCACACTTCATCGCCGACCAGAGGACCAAGTATCAGAGTCAAGTCCCTTTGAGTGGTGTTGTTTCAGGCGGCGGTGAGGGTGGCGGGTTCGGGGTCTTGGTGTAGGAGGTTGGTGAGGTGTCGCATGGAGATGTCTGAGAGGTAGCGGCGTTCTCCGTATTGCCATTCCTGGTGTTGTTCGAGCAGGACTGCGCCGACAAGCCGGGTGACGGAGTCGCGGTTGGGGAAGACCTGGACGACGTGGGCGCGGCGTTTGATTTCGGTGTTGACTCGTTCGGTGGGGTTGTTCGACCAGATCTTCTTCCAGTGCTCGGCGGGGAAGGCAGCAAAGCTGGTCAGGTCGGGTTCAGCATCGCGCAGCATGCCGACGACCGTTGAGAACGAGGCTTACAGGGAGGTGGTGACTTGGTGATAGGCCTCGCGGACCGCTTCGGGGCTGGTCTGG
>CAMCJC010000013.1 GCA_945875065.1 uncultured Propionibacteriaceae bacterium
GCTTCACAAGGACTACGTCTTCGACGCCGAACGCATGGTCCAAACCACCGGCGACACCGGCCCCTACCTCCAGTACGCGCACGCCCGCACCTGCCAGATCCTCCGCAAGGCGGAGGCCGAGGGCCACGGCTGGGGCGCCATCGTAGCCCTTGACGAGCCCGCCGAGCAGACCCTCGCGCTGCTGCTGAGCCGGTTCGGCGAGATCGTCGACGAGGTAGCCCAAGCCTTGACCCCGCACAAGCTCTGCACCTACCTCTACGACCTCGCCGGCGCCCTGTCCGCCTTCTACGAGGCCTGCCCCGTACTCAAGTCGGAAGGGGAGGTGCGCTCGTCGCGCCTGGCCCTGGTCGCCGCTACCCGCGCCGTCCTCGCCAAAGGCCTCCACATCCTCGGAATCGAAGCCCCTGAACGCATGTAAAGGGCAGCTTGATCGTCGGCCTCCTCGCTGACGACAAGGACTCTCCGCGACCTTCCCATACCCCTGGGTGTGCAGGAATCGCCGGGCTGGGTGGATCGGCGTTGCGAAACCCCTAGTCGCCAACCACCTAGTTCACCCAAAACGGCGATTCGTGCCCGCTACGGGGCCGGCCGGGTAGGTCGCCGACACGGTCCGGTCAGCCGGGCAGAGGTGGCCGGGCAGAGGCGGCTGCACCGGAAACATCACGCCTTGTCACCGAGCCGAGTGCGTGAGGTTCCCGAATAAGCCTCCATATCCCACGCAGTTACGCACGCTTATGAGTCGGCGTGAAGGTTAGTTAACCAAAGTGGGCAATTGACCATGGCTACCGTCCCCCGTTAGGTCATTTGAAGATCTGTGAACTATCGTCTGCCCCGAGGATGCTCAACCTGTCATTTTGGGGGAGCACAGAGCTAGGGGGATTGATGTCACGTTCTGTGTACCGTGGGGGGACCCGGGTGCTATCGCTGTTGTGCGCAACGATGGTCGCGCTCACGATGTTCGTAGTCACTGGCGCGCGGAGCGTGGCTGAGGCAGCGATCAACAACCAGATCACCTTCCCGCAGATTGAGATCATCCGGACGGACAAGGGGGGCAATCCCGCGCCGAGTCCTGATCCCTTGAGGATATGGGAGTATGCCAAGTTGAACATCAAGTTCGACGCTACGCAGGCGAACCCCCAGCCCGGGGACTCTTTCGAGATCGAGGCGCCGGTCTACTTCGCGTTGAGGGAATCAGGGGAGTTCCCGATGACGGACACGGACGGTTCCCCGGCCGGCACCTGCCTGCTGCAGGAGCGCGGAGGCAAGCCGTTTATCACGTGCACCTTCGGTCAAGCGATCGCCGGCAAGTCCGATGTCGAAGGCACCGTGGCGATCGGTCTTCAGGTGGAAGGCGGCTCTGGCAGTGGCAATGCCGAGATTCGCATCAACGGCCAGATTCACAGCGTTCCTCTGCCGAATGGCCAGATCGTACCGCCTCAGTTCTACAACGAACCCAAAGTGGACAAGTGGCTGCAGAGCCTCGTTGCCAAGGACAGCCGGTACCTTCAGTGGTCGGTGCAGCTCGGGGGCAAGTACTGGAGCGACCACAAGAACGAGCTGGGGGACCCCATCTCGATCACCGATGAGCTCCAACCTGGTCTCGAGTACGTGACCGGCGATCCTCGTCACCCGGTTGAGCTCCTCGAGGTGTGTGCGGATCCGGCAGGGCCGACGGGGCAGAAAGAGACCGTGATAGCGAGGGTCGGCGAGCCCAATATCGGTGGCAACGGCTTCTCCGTGGAGCTTACTGAGGATCCCGGCGACCCGGCGATGGCTCACATCACTTTCCGTGGACCCATCAAGGGGACCTGCAATTACCGCGTCTACTACTACACGAAGTTCCCCAATGGGGAGACCATCAACAAGGGACAGCGCTACGGCAACAAGGCCAAGTTTGACGGCACCGGTGACTCCGACGACGCCTGGGGATTCTATGTGGAGAGCTTCCAGGCGATCGTTAACTTTAAGGATGGTTTTGGGTCGTTTAAGGTGACTAAGTTGGTTAATGGTGATGGTTTTCCGGGGGGTCAGCAGTTTGATGTGAGTATTGCTTATGTGTTGCCGGATGGTAAGGGGCCGGGTGATTTTCCGGGTTGGGTGGCGCCGTCGAATCCGACGAGGTATACGGTGAAGGTTGGTGAGGGGGCGACTTATGTGGCGGCGTTCCCGGTTGGTACTGTTGTCACGTTGACCGAGGACGTCACCACGGCAAACCCGGCTCCCACCACGGGCCAGTGGGGCGAGTACAGCTTCGCCTCGAACGAAGCGGGGGTCAATATCACTGAAGGTGGTAAGAAAGCACAGTTCACTGTCGTCAACCAGAAGGCTCTGGCTCTCGAGTTGACTAACACCTGGACCCCGAAGGAGTATGCGCCCCTTGAGATCCGAAAACTGATTTTCGACGAAGAGCCGCAGCCCGCGGTAGTCGGCTCGGATCCTGCGGGAAATGATGTGAATGACGTCACTCCTGCGGCAATCGGAGACGGTAAAGAGTTCGCGATTACTTACGAGTGTAACTCTCCGGGGAAGGGAACCACCCCTGCTACCGGCACCGTTTCGGTTCCAGCCGGAGGGAAGGTAGTTGTCGGAGAGTTTCCAGTGGGTACGACCTGCGATCTGACTGGAGAAAACGATGTCGTGATCGACGGCTACGAGTTCCAAATGAACTTCTCTAACGGTCCTATTCAGATCGAGGCTGGCGAAGATAACATCCTCACGATGTATAACTACTACACTCCTAAGGCGCAGGAGTTTGGGACGTTCACGGTTGCTAAGGCTGTTGTTCCGGTTGGTCAGGTTGGTGTGCCTGGGGAGTTCACGGTGGACTATTCGTGTTCGGCTGCTGGTAGGGATGGTGTAGCTCAGCAGGGTTCGGTGCGGGTTGCGGCTGGTGCTGAGACGCGTGTGGGTGAGTTCCCGGTGGGTACTGTTTGTGAGGTTACTGGTGAGGATGAGGCTGCGGCTGGGATCGCTGGTTTCAATTTGGTGGTGTCTAAGGATGGGCCTGTGACCTTGGTCAAGGATGCTGTGTCGAAGGTGACGGTGACTAATACTTATTCGGAGAAGGTGGGTAGGTTCTCGATTAGTAAGAGTGTTGTTGCTGATCCGGGTGTTGTGGCTCCGGGTGAGTTTCGGTTTTGGTATCAGTGTGGGGGTGATGCGCAGCGGTCGGTGATGGTTGCTGCTGGTGGGGTGTGGACTTCGCCTGATTTGCCGGCTGGTACTAGGTGTGTGGTGAAGGAGGATTTGGCGCGGGCGTTTGTTGATGGGGCCGAGTTGCGTACTGATTTTACGGGGGATGTTGTCGATGGTGTGGTGACGATTGGTGATGGGGTCACTGCTGGGGTGAGGGTGACGAACACGTATGTGCCGGAGTTGGTTTCGGTTGGTGATTTTGTGTGGTGGGATGTGAACCGGGATGGGCAGCAAACGGGTGGTGAGCCTGTTGCTGTGGGTGTTGAGGTTGCGTTGCAGCGTGGTGATGGTTCGGTTGTTGCTACCACGGTCACTGATGCTGATGGGTTCTATTGGTTTAAGGATTTGGCTGCGGGTAGGGATTATAGGTTGGTGTTCACGGCTCCGGATGGTGCGTCGTGGACGGTTCAGGATCAAGGTGGGGATGATGCCAAGGATTCGGATGTCAACCCTGATGGCCTGATCGAGTTCACTGCCCCTGCTGTTGGGGTTAATGCTGGTGGGGCACCGGATAAGACTGATGATCCTAGGCTGGATGCGGGCCTGGTCCGGTACAACCTGAAACTGGTCAAGACCTTGGATGCTGCCTCGAAGAAGCAGGTCAACGCTGGTGACGAGGTTACGTTCCTACTCACCCCGCATAATGATGGCCCGGTGGCTGCGTTGCCTGGTTGGAGTATCACTGATGTGTTGCCTGCTGGGTTGACTTTGGTGTCGATGACTGGTGATGCCCCCTGGTATGACTGTCTTGCGAATGTGTGTACCGCGAAGGAGTCATTGGGGGCCGGGGCGGATGGGCCGGTGGTGAAGATCACTGCGAAGGTTGACGAGGCGGTCCCGGCCGATGCTCTCACCAATGGTTTGGTCAACATCGCCTACATCACGCCCGCCCCGGCTGATGGACCAGAGACGGTCCCGTTGGGGGAGGATCCGGGTAAGAACCCGCCCCGGGAGACTCCGACCGATAACGATGATGATGAGAAGGTTGAGATCGCGCGGGTCTCGATCGGGGACTTCGTGTGGTGGGATGTCGATCGTAACGGCCTCCAAGACAACGATGAGCCGCCGGTTCCGGGTGTGAAGGTTGTGTTGAAGGATGCGGCTGGTCAGGTTGTTGGGGAGACCACCACGGATGAGTATGGGTACTACGGGTTCAAGGACCTGACCCCGAACGCGGGCTACCGGCTGGAGTTCACCGCCCCTGAAGGTGCTTCCTGGACGATCCAGGATCAAGGTGGCGATGATGCCAAGGATTCGGATGTCAACCCTGATGGCCTGATCGAGTTCACCTCGCCGGTATCGGGTAACAACTCGATCGACCGGTTGAAGACAGACAACCCGGCCTTGGATGCGGGCCTGGTCAAGTACAACCTGGTGTTGGTCAAAGACCAGCAGGGGCACCAGAAGGTCAAGGTCGGTGACCAGATCACCTACACCCTCACCCCAAGTAACCAGGGCCCAGCCGACGCTCTTGCCGGCTGGAGTATCACCGACGTGCTCCCGGACTACCTCGAACTCGTCTCGATCTCAGGCGAGGGCTACACCTGTGACCTAACCAATCCGAAGGCCCCCACCTGCACCAACCCTGAACCCCTGGGCGCTGGCAGCCCCGCCAAACCCGTCACAGTCGTAGTGAAAGTCCTCGAATCGGCCTCCGGAGTGATCCGTAACACCGGATATATCACACCCGCCCCAACCGATACCCCAGAGACCAACCCACTAGGCACCCCACCGACCCCAACCACAGACACCACCACCACAACCACCGACAACGACTCCCACAAAGACACCATACTCAACCGCACACCCCCAACCACCAAACCCGGCCCACCCAAAACCGGCAGCTGAGGACCTGCTGCTGATTGAGGAACCCGCGGCCCCGGGAGAGTCTCCCGGGGCCGCGGGCTTTGCTGTCTAGGGCACAAGAAATCTGCGACATGTGTTTCAAGGCTCTATTCCATGCAGGGCTGAAACCGTTCCCCTGGAACACTGGCTCTGGGTGCATTACCTGGGCGAGTGGGGTACTCTATTTCTATTGGTTGTTCGATCGTGCCAAACGTTCGATAGGTAGCTTTCGTGAGCCTCGCACTAGTCTGGATAGTGCTTTGGTTCCGGAGAGTTAAGGGGTTTCAGATGAAGTCGATGCAGCTGGGCCGGGTGCCTATCCGCATACTGTCGTCGGTCGCCATGATCCTGGCTTCCTTGACGATGTTTTTGGTCCCAGGTAGTCAAGCGTGGGCCGAAATCAACCCGGGGATCAAGTTCTCTGATCCGAGGATCGTCAAGGTCGACAACAATGGCAATCCCGTAACCGATGGCGGTCTGAAGGCCGGGGAACGAGCGGCGTTCAGCATTCGCTTCGACGGCACAGGGGTGGACGTCCAGCCCGGAGATTCGTTCAGGATCACGCTGCCGGATTACTTCGGGTTGCGGGAAGAGGGTACCTTCCCGATTGAAACCGACGACAAGACCCCGGCCGGTGAGTGTGTTCTAAAGAACATCCCGGCGCCCCAAGGTCAGCCCTGGAACAAGAACGTCCCGGAAATTACCTGTACCTTTAACGAGGCCATCGCAGGCAAGCACGACATCAAAGGTTCCTTGAATGTCGATATCAACGCGGACGACGTGTCGGGCTCGGACTCGGCTGACATCGACGTCAATGGCAAGAAATACCCCACACCGCTGCCGGGCGGCGCCCCGATCTCCCCGAATACCTACCGACCCTAGCAGGGCGTCGGAAAGTACGCCTACGCCCTGTCTGCGAACGCCAAAGCCATCCGCTGGAACGTTTACGCAGGCGGCCCCTGGCTGAACAAGACTTACCAGCCTGGGCAGCCCGTTGTCTTCGTCGACAAGCTCGGCCCGGGCCAGAAGTTCGCTCTCAACCCCGGTGTCTCCACCCCGGCTCTTTTGAAGGCCATCTGTGTCGACCAGAACAACCCGCACGGCTATTCCGAGATCATCGTAGCCAGGGTCGACCGGGACCTGGGCCTTGGGTTTACGCTGAAAGCAACTGAGAACGCCGACAAGACCGAGGCTCGGTTTGAGTACCAGGGACAATTCCGCGGAGACTGCACCTATGTCCTCGCCTATGACGCCACCTTCGACGCGGGGGCCGTCAAGCCCGGGGAGGTCTATGAAAACTCCGGCACCTTCGAAGGCACGAACGGAAACGTCAAGAACCAGATCAAGTATGATCGGCACTTCAAAGGCACTATCTCCTACCGCGATGGCTTCGGCTCCTTCCAAGTGACGAAGCAGGTGCAGGGCGACAACTTCCCGCAGAACCAGAGCTTCGATGTCGTGGTGAACTACGAGCTGCCCGCCGGCAAGACGGCCGCCAGCTACCCGGGATGGCAAGCCCCGCCCAACCCGGCCAAACTCACGGCGGTGATCGGCCAGAGCATCACCTTCGACCCACCCCTCCCCGAAGGGACCAAAGTCACCCTGACCGAGGTCGTCCCCGCGGCAACCGATGCCGGCACCTGGGACGGCTACAAGTTCGCTTCCAACGACCCCGGGGTCCGGATCTTGGAGGAGGGACGCAAGGCTAGCTTCACCATCGTGGACAAGATGACCACCGCCGTTGAGCTGACCAACACCTTCACCGCCAAGCCGACCCCGAAGCCCACGCCATCCTCGTCGTCTTCCACGCCGGCTCCGGCGCCATCCCCGTCGGTTTCTGCTTCGTCACTGGCCGTTCCGCCCAAGCCGCAACCGCCGAAGGTGATGCCAGGCCTCCCCAAGACCGGTAGCTGACCCACCACCTCGTGCCCCGGATTCCCCCGGGGCACGACCCGACTCGTAGGCATCCTGGGTTCCTACTAGACGATGCCCGGCAAGAGTAGTCTTCGGGCTATGTCGACCACACCTAGTGGCGCAGCGGAGCGCCGCGACCTGAGAACCGAACTGCTGCGGCTCGCTCGCGAACTCCTAGAGACCAAGGGGGCCGCGGCGCTGAGCATCCGGGAGGTGGCGCGGCGCGTAGGCTGCACTCACCAGGCCCCCTACCACTATTTCGGCTCCCGCGAGGGGCTCCTCGACGCCCTGGCCGAGGTCGGTGCCGCCGAACTCGCCGGGCTCCTGACGGAAGCGAATGCCGACGCGGAGGTCGCGGGTGGAGCGGTCGCGGTCGAGGCCGTCGCCAACGCGTACGTCGCCTTCGCTTTGGCGAACCCCAACCTCTATCGGCTGATGTTCGCCACCGAGACGCCGCAGGGAGCGGCGGTGGAGCTGACGCGGCTCGCCGGGCTGTGCCGTCGTGGGCCGCGGGGCGCGGCCGGCGACGAGGAACGTCGCCTCGCGCTGTGGGCCCACATGCACGGCCTTGCGTCGCTTCTCCTGAGCGACGAACGCGACGCGGCAGGCCGCCTAGCCGCAGCCCGGAGCGTCAATCGGGCTGTCGCGCCGGGCCTGGCCGGTCCGGCCGATGCCAGACCGCGCGGCAAGTTTCACTGACTAACGCGCTGGTGGTCGTTGGCGTCACGGGCGGCGAGGGCCGCGCCGACGATACCCGCTCGGTTCCGCATCTTCGCCGGGACGATCGGGGTCTTGATATCCAACAGCGGCAGGAACTTGTCGGAATCCCTGCTGACCCCGCCGCCGACGACGAACAGGTCGGGGGAGAACAGCATCTCCAAATGCGAGTAATAAGGCTGTAGCCGCTCGGTGGCCCACACCTTGTAGCTGAGGCCCTCACGGTCCTTGACCGCCGAAGACGCGCGGGTCTCGGCGTCGTGGCCCGCGAGTTCGACGTGCCCGAGCTCCGCGTTGGGAATCAGCACCCCGCGGTAGATGATGGCCGTCCCGATGCCGGTGCCGAGCGTCGTCATGATAACTACGCCCTCGTTGCCCTTGGCGGCACCGTAGTAGACCTCGGCCAAACCGGCGCCGTCGGCGTCGTTTACCAGGGTCACTGGGCGGGCCAACTGGTCCTCGAAGAACTTCGCGGCTTCGAGACCAGCCCACGACTCATGCAGATTCGCGATGAACGGCACCTTGCCGTGGACGACCGGTGCCGGGATCGTCAGACCGATACGCGTGTCAGTGCCGATCTGGTCGGCGAAGTTGTCGCAGATCTCGCTGATGACCGCGGCCACGTTCTTTGGACTCGACTTCTTAGGGGTCGGGATGCGGAGGCGAGGGACGGCGAAGTCGCCCACCTCAAGGTCTACCGGCGCGCCCTTGATGCCAGAGCCGCCCACGTCGATGCCGAGGATGTTCACGGTGCCCAGCGTAGCGGCCCGGCGGATGCGGCGCGAGGCTTTTAGCGGGCTTTGTGGCGGGCTCGCGGGCTTCGCCGCCGGCGACCGGGGCGCAGGTTGTGAGTGTGGGTGTACGGGTCGTCTGTCAAGACGATGCCGGGGCCGAGCAGTGACTGGGGGTCGAAAGTGTGTTTGACTTCGCGCATCACCTCGTAAAGCTCGTCGCCGAACTGGTCGATGAGGAACGGCGCCATCGCCCGGCCGGTGCCGTGGGAAGCGCGCAGGCTGCCGTCCGCGTCCCGAACCACCTCGACCACAGCCCGCCGGTAGCGGCGGAAACGACGCAACACCGCAGCGTCGTCGAGGTCAACGTTCAGCGCGTAGCGGATGGTGCCATCGACGTCGCTGACCAGTCCCATCGGCCGGAACTCGTGGGCCGTTAGGGCGTCCTGGAGAGCGGCGACCACCTCCGGTTGAGCCTCCACCGGGACCGCGAAATCCTCCAAGAGCAGATGCCCTGCATGACGGGATGCAAGCTCTAGATAGGGCCCGTACAGACTGCGACGTCGACTGCGCGGCCGAAGCGGCACAGTCTTTAGGACTGCTTCGGCGACGAACGCGAGCGTACCCTCACTCCCGACCACAAGGTGGCGCACCATCTGGACGGGGGACCGGAAGTCCAGCAAGGCGTCGATCCGGTACCCCATCGCGTTGGGGAGGGCGAACTGGCGGCGTACCTCGTCGCGCGTCTCGGGCCGCTGCAGGCGTTGTCGAAGTGTGATCAGGCCTTCAACGAGCCGTGGGTCGGACAGCCGCAGGTCGATGTCGGCGCCACTTCGGGCGGTGTCGACGACCGTACCGGTCGGCAACGCCACCACTAGCGACTCGAGCGTGTCCCAGATGCGTTGCCCGGGCAGTGCGCACGGACCGCTGGCGTTGGTGGCTATTAGGCCGCCGATCGTCGCGACGCGTGCGCTCGCCAACTCCGGCCCGAGTCGGCGGCCGTGCCGCAGGAGGCGGGCGTTCACGTCGGCGAGGGTCGCGCCGGCCTCAGCGCGCACCCGCGCCCCGTCGTCTAGGACCGTGATCTTCTTGAAGCCGCGCTCCAAGTCGACAGCGACGCCCTCGCCGACCGCCTGCCCGGACAGGCTGCTCTGCCCGCCCTGGAAGAGCAAATGACGACCGCTGTTGCCCGCCCACTCGAACAGGGCAAGAACATCCGCGACCGAACTCGGATAGGCAACCGTGCTCCGCCGCACGTGAAACGGCGATGGGTTGCGGGCGAGCCGACGCGCCATCCGTAAGGCGAGTCGTCGTCGAAACGAGCTCCTCACCCGACAACGGTACCCATGCGGTCTCTGACAAGCGGCTAGACGCGCCAGTGGCGGCGGTAGTCTGGGTTCGCTAAACTGGCCGACGCCAGCGGGCGTAGTTCATCGGTAGAACGGAAGCTTCCCAAGCTTCAGAGGCGGGTTCGACTCCCGTCGCCCGCTCCAGAAAATCCAAGTATTTGGACGTCCTTTAAGTTCGAAGTTGGAGCGAGGTCATCCAACCTCGATGTACTCGAAAATGGCACCGTCACCGTGGCGGGCCACCATGCGGGAACCGTTGGGGCCGGCCGCCGGACCCTCGAGCGCCTCGCCTCCGCCGGCTTTGACGGCCTCTAGCACTACGGCGACGTCGCGGACGGCGATCGTCGCGCCGTGCTCGCGGACGTCGTCGGGGGCGCCTTGCACGAGGATGTACGACCCGACTCGGGCCAGCGACATGGGGCCGTAGGAGAAACGGTGGGGTTCCGCACCGGTGAGCTGCTGGTACAGGGGCAGTGAGGCATCCAGATCGTCGACATAGACGCGGGCCAGGACGGAGACGATGTTCGAGTCGCTCATGTTCGGTGACCCTACCCGCTCGCTCCCTGGCGCGAGTGAAACCGCTAGTCAGGCGATTAACTAACGGCAACGGTGCCTGGCCGAAGGTTCCGTTGCCAGAGGGATGCGGGGCTGCTAACTTGAGGGGGCCGATGCTGCCGTCCAAGCGGGCGATGCGGCAGTTGGGACTATGGGGGAGGGCATGGCAATGGGTTCTGCTATGAGGTGGCTGCGCGGCTGCGCTGCCGCGCTGGCGGCGTTGATCGTCGTCGGCGCGACCGGGGGAGTCGCGGAGGCGGCGACCAATCCCCACATTGAGTTCAGCGACTCGGCCCTCGTCAAACTCGATCCCACCGGCAATGCTCTGCCTCCCACGGATAACACGCAGCTGACGGTCGGGGATAAGGCCAAGCTGTCTTTCAAGTGGGTGCTACAGGACGGGCAGCCGCTGGTCGCGGGCGACAGCTTCACTCTGACGCTGCCTCCCGAGTTGAAGATGGCGCAAACCTCGAATGGCGGCCTCGGGAAGCCCGAGCTGAAGGTCCCCAGCGACCCTGCCGATCCGTCGTCGGAGCAAATCGCCATCGCGACTTGCTCCGTGGTCACCCAGTCCGTGACTTGCACGTTCAACGACGATGCGGCTCGCCTCGTCGCCGTCGGGAACTATGACAACTTCGGTGGGACCATCGGCGTGACCGTTCAGGCCGCCGCAGCGACGCCCTCCGAGACCTTGCCGCTGACCTATTCGTCCGGCAACCCGGCAGTCATCAACGTCGACCTTCCCGGAACCGGCGGCATCAAGGCGCAGGTCGTAAGGCCATACAACTTCGTCCCGTACAGGTGGGCCAAAGGCTCGACCGGTATCGGCAACGGGTCCACCACCATGAACTACAACGTTCCGTTCAGCCCCGGCATCGCCACTGGCACGCTAGGCAAGTACCTCCAAGACATGGGAGATACGCGGGTTTTCGACGGCCAAACCGTCCAGAGGTTGGAGTTCACCGACACGCTCGGCGCGGGTCAAAGGTTCTTCGCTCCCGCCAGCTGGGAGTTGAGACTGACGGCTACCCGGGCCGGCGGCCTTACGAACGTCCTCCTCGACACCGGCGCGGACGGGGCCACGACCACCCCTCATGGCGAGTTCAACCTCACAGTCATCCCCGGGCCCGACAGCGCCGACGGCCAGACCGCGCGCATCACCCTCACCGGACCGTTCAGCGCCGACGCCAACTACACCCTGCATTACCGGGCATGCAGTTCCGACGCAACCTCGTGCGAGATTCCCGTGAGGCAGTTGCCGGCGCTGAAACCGGGATTCAAGTACACCAACACGATCGACATCGACGGCGCCAACCGCCCGGTGTCGATCACCCGGCAGTTCTCCGACGCCTTCACCTCAGACATCATCACTGAACCCGGATTCGGCACCTTAGCGGTCACCAAGTTCGTCGCTGGACCGGGCTCGATGTTCGTCGCCGCAGAGGCGCCGTTCACCGTCAACTTGACTTACACGCTCCCGGCAGCCGCCTCGACCTACCCGAACTGGCAGCCGCCGGGACAGCTCAATGCCGACGGCATCACCGGCACGGCGACGCTGGTCGCCAAGGTGGGTAAGAAGCTTACTCTCGCCGGTCCTGACGCCGCCAAAACCCTTCCGGTCGGCACGAAGGTCGTGCTGGGGGAGATCACCGACAAGACCACCGCGCCGATCGGCTACGAATGGGACAACCACGAGTTCGTCCTAAACAACCAGGCGGTAACGGAGGTCACTATCGCCGACCGCTACGCCACCCCGCTCGAGCTGACAAACACGCTCGCCAAGACAGCACCGGGCAAGTTCTCGATCAGCAAGAACGTCGAGGGTCTCGGCGCGGGATACAACGCTCCCGCGCAGTTCACGTTCCACTACGTCTGCAACGACCCGGCGGCGACCGAGGGTGATCTGCAGGTGCCGGGGGACGGCACCGTCGTCGAATCGCCCGAGCTGCCGGCAGGCGCCGGATGCCAGATCACCGAGGACGAGGCGGCGGCGCAGGTCCCGTCCCACCAACTCCAACCCCAATTGTCGACCGCTTACGTGAGCATCCTGGCCAACAACGTCGCGGCGGTCACCGCATGGAACAGGTACTCGCTGGAGACGGGGAAGTTCTCGGTCGCTAAGTCGGTGGAGGGTCTTGGTGCGGGTGTTGCTGTGCCGGCGGAGTTTACGTTCCATTATGTGTGTGATGACGTGGCTGCGTCTTCGGGGGATTTGAAGGTTCCGGGCGACGGGTCCGTCGTTGAGTCTCCTGCGATTCCTGCGGGTGCGAAGTGCACTGTGTCGGAGAAGACCGATGGTGCCGAGGTAGTGGGTTACACGTTGACGCCGGCTGGGGAGCAGCAGGTGACGATCGTGAAGGATCAGGTTGAGGCGTTGACGGCGAAGAACGTGTACTCGTTGGATGTGGGGAAGTTCTCGGTCGCTAAGTCGGTGGAGGCGAATGGGGCGTCAGTTCCGGGGCAGTTTGCCTTCAAGTACGTCTGTGACGATGCGGCTGGGACTCAGGGTGTTCTCCAGGTTCCGGGTGATGGCTCGGCAGTTGAGTCTCCTGCGATTCCTGCGGGTGCGAAGTGTCAGGTGAGTGAGGATACGACGTCGGCGCAGGTCGCGGGCTATTCCTTGGCGTCGACTCTGTCTGCTTCCGAGGTAACGATCGCCAAAGATCAGGTTGAGGCGTTGACGGCGAAGAACGTTTACACCCAGCTCAAGGGCGCTGTCGGGGACCGTGTCTGGTTCGATGCCGACGGTGACGGGCTCCAAGGCGCAGACGAGAAGCCGGCCCCGGGGGTTTCGGTGACACTGTACGACGAGGTGGGGCAGGTAGTCGCGACGACCAACACCGACGCGAACGGCAACTACCGGTTCGGCGACTTGCCGCCCGGCGAGAAATACACGCTGGAGTTCCAAACGCCGGCGGGTTACGAGTGGACGAAGGCCAAGGCCGGTGACCCCGCCGTCGACTCGGACGTCAACAAGGCGGGCCGCGTCGAGTTCACGGCCACCGATGCTGAAGACTTGACCGTCGACGCGGGTCTAGTCGTGATTCCGATCGCGACGCCGACAACAGCGCCGACCGTCACCCCGACGACAGCGCCCACCGCGAAGCCGACCGTCACCCCTACGGCGACGCCAACTGGGACTCCGACAACGGTGCCGACGGTGACGCCGACTAGCGCCCCGAGTGCGAGCCCGACCAAGCCGACGCTGCCGCCGGTTCGGCCCGGGCTGCCGAGCACCGGCGGCTAGGCACTCACCGCCCGGGATACGAGGTCGGTAGCCTCCCTGCTGGGAAGCGGGGAGGCTACCGACTCGCGGCGCCCCGGTACCGCTTCACCGGCCTACTCGTCTAGGAGTTCGACGGTGCCGGCTGTGCCGTCGAGGCGGATGCGTTGGCCCGTAGCCAGGCGCGTAGTCGCCTCATGGACCCCTACCACTGCCGGAATGCCGTATTCCCTAGCCACCACCGAGCCGTGGGTAATCATCCCACCAACTTCCGTAACCAGGCCCCCAGCCGCTAGAAACAGGGGCGTCCACGCAGGATCGGTGCCCGGGCAGACCAGGATCTCGCCGGGGTCCAGTTGCGCCGACGACGGGTCCAGCACGACCCGAACCCGGCCCTCCGCGACCCCCGGCGACACCCCGCTGCCCTGGAGCGCACCCTCTCCGCCGACGCCCTCGAAGAAGGTCCGGCCGTCGCCTAGGAGAACCCGCGGCACCTGGCGTCGCCGGGCCTCCCGCGACGCCACCTCCCGCCTAGCCGTGACGACGTCCGGCCACGGCCCCACCGGTTCGGCGGCGAGCCGCTCCAGCTCGTCGAGGTGCAGACAGACAACGTCCTCAGCCCGCTCTAAGACCCCTGCGGTTACGAGATCGCGTCCGCACGCAAGCAGCGTCTCGCGCACCTCGCCGAGGACTCGGACGACCGTGAACTTCGGGCTCTCGCGCAGCCCTATGAGTCGGCGCATGCGGTCGACGATGAAGCGGACGCGACGCCGTCGCCACGCCTCCCGGAGCCCGTGACCGGTGGCGAGCCGCCGCTCCAGTTCACGCCCCGCTTCCCGGGCAGCAGCAGCGCCGCGGTCGAACACGCGATCAGGCGCCTGATCCTCCGGCAGGTCAATGTAGCTTTTCAGCGTGCGCAGCACTTCCGCCGGAGACTCCCGCCAGCGCGGCTGCCCCAAGTCGATCTCGCCGACCCCGCGCATCCCGTACCGCTCCAGAAACCCCGCCACCGCGTCCTGTGAGCGCCCAGGCAATCGCCCCGCGACGAACCGGGCCGCCAACTCCTCCGGCACCTCCGCGCGCACGACTTCCAGGGCCCTAGGGTCATCGCGAATGACCTTGGCGACATCCCACAGCGCCAAATCCATCTCGGTGGTGACGTTGCCGGGCACCCCCCGCAGCGTCTCGAGCACCAGCGCCTCCGCCTGTGGGCCGGCCTTCGCCGCCATTGCGCGCAGCACGAACAGCGTCCCGAGGGCGGTCGGCGTCACCGACAGCAGCGCAGCCGCCACCGAAGGCAGCAAACCCCGCAGTAGGTCGCGCACGACTCGTACCCGCTCGGCGACACTCGCGCCGGAGACCTCTTTGAGGCGTGCCCGCGCGTCGGCGACGACCCGGTCGGACGCGGCGGTGGCAACGCGGCGTCGTCGCTCCGGCCGGGCTAGTGAAGGCACGACGCCCGGCAACACGTACCGCGCGACTTGGGCCAGCCCCCGCAACGAGCCCCGGCTAAGCCGGCCCTGCGGAGGCCCCCAGCCTCGCTCATCGATCAACCGTTGAACGATGGCTGCGACGCTCGATTCAACGTTCGGCAGCAGCCGTGTCAAGACGCGCCAGCCGATGGGGTGGCGCAGCGCCTTGTCGATTCGCAGCCAGAGCCGCTCGCCGACGGGCTCCATCACTCCGTCCGGGGTCTTGCCCCCAACGAGGCTGGCAGCCCCCGAGTAAAGGCAGCGCAGGGCATCGCAGCCAAGCGGGGTGATCGGGGCCAGCAGTCCCTGGACCGCGCCGAAGGAGAACCAAATCGATTCCGGACCGCCCGGTGGCACCGGATACAGCGACGTGATCGGTCGCGACTGCAACACCTGGCACCGGCCGTCGACCAGTGCGAACTCGATGTCCTGCGGTGCCCCGAACGCCTCGGCGATGCGGCGGCCCAGGCCGGCCAACTCTTTAACCTGAGCGTCGCTCAGGCAGGCGCCGTGCTCGGTGCGCTCGACCGTCTCGACCCCGCCGCCCGGCAGGGGAGCAGTCGCGACGGCCTTCGCGCCGAGCGTCGCCGCGACCTCCCCCGAGCGGACCTCGAAATGGTCCGGCTCGACCTGCCCGCTGACCAGGGCCTCGCCGAGCCCATACGTCGCGTCGATCACCACCTCATCGCGGGCGCCGGTGAGCGGATTCGCGGTGAACATGACCCCCGAGACCTCAGCCGGCGCCATCGCCTGGACTACGACGGCGAGCGCGACGTCGTCGCCGATCCCATTTCGCAGCCGATACCCGATCGCGCGGGCCGTCCATAGACTCGACCAGCACTTGACCACGGCCTTCATCACCTCGTCGACGCCCATCACGTTCAAGAAGGTGTCCTGTTGGCCGGCGAACGACAGAGCCGGTAGGTCCTCGGCCGTCGCCGACGACCGTACCGCGACGGCTGAGCCCTCCTTGAACGTCTTCGACCAGGCCGCGCGCACAGCGTCGACGATCTCGCCCGGCACCGGGTACGCCTCGAACGCCGCCCGGATCCGTTGTGAGGCACGCTCCAAGGCATCGGTATCGGCGGCCACGAGCCCCGCACAAACGCCGGCGACGACGTCATCGAGGCCATGAGCCGCGACAAACCGCCGGTACGCGTCGGTGACGAGCACGAACCCCGGCGGCACCTGGAACCCCGAAGCGACGAGGCGGGTGAGGTTCATGCCCTTGCCGCCGCACGAGGCGAGGCCGCCGACGGTGGAGAAGGAATGGACGAGGGTCATTGGGCCTCCTGGCGGGGTGCGTGGCCGTCGAGATGCAGGGCGACGGCGGGAGCGGCATGGTCGACGACCGCGTCGAAGTCGAGGCGGGCGATGGGAGAGCCGGGGAGCAGATGCCGCTGGATAGCAACGCCGAACAGTTGGGACATGGCGAAGGCGAGCGCGGTGACGTCGGCGACATCGGCAAGCGTATCGAAACCGCTGAGCAGAGCCTGTTCGATGCCTCGGAGCGCGGCGTCGTCGCCGAGCGCGGAACGGGTCAGGGCACGGATCTGAGGACCGACGGATTCGTCTTCCCACAGCCCCAGATAGGCGCGGGTCAGAGCTTCAGCACGCTCGCTCGCCGGGCGGAGGAGCGCGGCGCGGACCGTGGCCTTCGCACGATCGACCAGCTCGAAGGTCGCGGCATAAAGCCCCTCCTTGTTGCCGAAGTAGTGCGCGATGAGGGCGACGTCGACGCCGGCCGCCCGCGCGATCGCCCGCAGGCTTGCCCCGCGGAACCCCTTGGCGGAGAACTCCGAGCGCGCGGCCAGCAAGAGCGCCTCGCGTCGACCGCCATCCGGGGCGGAACCGGCGCGAGGCCGGCCAGACCGTCGCTGTGTCACGGCCTTAGCATACATCCTTAATTCAACAAGTGTTGAGTAGGGTTGTATCGGGAACTGATGGAACCAGGGGATGTCGCCGGGCAGGGGCGAGGCGGAACCCGTCGAACTATCGCATCACCCGGAAACGGTTCGTGGCCCGCCCCTTTCGGGACGGGCCACGTGATTAGCTACCGGTCAGGCCTGGGCGTGAAGGCGCTTGTTCAGCACCTCGAGCAGGTCGATGGC